>NZ_AUFD01000022.1:0-110093 GCF_000426325.1 Streptomyces sp. CNS606 | reverse complement strand
GCTCCCTCCAGGGGGCGTTCCAGCGGGCGGCGGAGCGGTACGAGGTGCCGCGGAGTGTGCTGCTGGGGGTGTCGTACCTGCAGTCGCGGTGGGACGGGCATGCGGGTGCGGCGAGTGTGTCGGGCGGGTACGGGCCGATGCATCTGACGGATCTGCGGACGGCGTTGGCGGAGTCCGGGGAGCATCATCACGGGGGTGCGGAGGATCCGCGGGGTGACGCGGCGCGTCCGCTGGACGTGGCGGCGCTGTCCCGGACCGCTCGGGCGGGTGAGGGCCGGGAGGCCGGGCGGGTGCCGGAGCGGCTGCGGACGCTGCCGGAGGCGGCGGAGCTGACGGGTATCGCGGCGGAGCGGCTGCGGGAGGATCCGGCGGCGAACATCGCGGGTGGTGCGGCGCTGCTGGCGCAGGCGCAGCGGGAGCTGGGACTCCCGGCGAGCGAGGACCCCGCGGACTGGTTCGGCGCGGTCGCCGCCTACTCCGGCGCGGACGACGCGACCACGGCCGCCGCGTTCGCCGAGGAGGTGTTCTCCGTGCTGCGCCGAGGGGCGCGGAGGGTCACCGACGCGGGGCAGCCGGTGGAGCTCGAGCCCTCCCCGGCCCTGCGCCCGGGTCGCGGACGGGCGTCCGGGCCCGGCGTGCGCGCGGGTATCCCGGACGGCCCGGTGGAATGCCCGGCGAAGCTGTCCTGCACTTGGCAGCCGGCGGCCTACGAACGATGGGAGAAGAAGGACGGCTCCACGGACTACGGCAACCACGACCGCGCACGGCGCCCGGCCGTCGGCGCCATCGACTACCTCGTGGTGCACGACGTCGAGGGGTACTTCAACGGCGCCACCAGTCTGATCGAGAACCCCGACTACGTCTCCTGGCACTACACCCTGCGGTCCTCCGACGGGCACGTGGCGCAGCACCTCAGGACCCGGGACGTCGGCTGGCACGCGGGCAACTGGTACGTCAACGCCAGGTCGGTGGGCCTGGAGCACGAGGGCTTCCTGACGAAGCCGGACGCCTGGTACACCGAGGCGATGTACCGCTCCTCCGCCCGCCTGGTGCGGTACCTGGCGAAGAAGTACGACATCCCGCTGGACCGTCAGCACGTCCTCGGCCACGACAACGTGCCGGGCACCACCCCGTCCGCCGTCCCCGGCATGCACACCGACCCCGGCCCGTACTGGGACTGGGCGCACTACTTCCGCCTGCTCGGCGCCCCGTTCGGCCCCGGAGGCTCTTGGCGCGGCGCGCAGATGGTGACGATCCTGCCCGACTACGACGCGCACCGGCCGGTCTACACCCGCTGCGACGACTCCGGCGACCCGTGCGCCCCGCACGGCTCCGCCGCCGTTCGCCTGCACACCGCCCCCGACCCGGACGCCCCGCTGGTGAAGGACATCGGCCTGCGCCCGGACGGCGACCCGTCGACCACCGGCGTCAACGACACCGGCGCCCGGGCCACCACGGGCCAGCAGTACGCCCTCGCCGGCCGCGACGGCGACTGGACCGCGATCTGGTACCTCGGCCAGAAAGCCTGGTTCCACAACCCCGCCGACCGGCCGACGGCGGTCCCGGCCCGCGGCAGGGTCGTCACCCCGAAGGACGGTGAGGACCCGATCCCGGTCTACGGCCGCGCCTATCCGGAGGCGGGCGCCTACCCGGAGGACGTGCCCGTGCAGGACATCGAGCGGCTGCCGTACGAACTGCAGGCCGGACAGCGGTACGTGGCCGGCCTGCGGACCCGCGGCAGCTTCCTGTGGGCGCAGAGCTACGACCCGTCGGGCGGAAAGGCGGTGCTGGTGCGCGGGGAGCGGCGCTACGTGCAGATCCAGTTCGGGCACCGGGTCGCGTTCGTCGACGCCCGGGACGTGCGCGTGACTACGGTCTGAAGATCTCCGGCGGCAGCGGCTTGAGCAGCGCGTACAGGTCGCTGGTGATGGGCCGGTCCCAGGAGGCGATGGTGACCAGCACGCCGTCGCTGCGGTCGAACTGCACGCAGGAGATGCGCTCCTCGGTGCACTTCACGCGCCGGACGATCAGCAGGTTGTCCTCGTGCATCACCGGATCGTCCTCGACGGCGGTGACCTCGACCTGCTCCTCGTTCTCCAGGGCGGCGAGCAACTGGGCCACCTCCAGCGGGACCTGCCCCTCCCCCAGGTCGCGGAACGGCGATCCCTCGGGGAGGTTGCCGATGATCATCGCGGGGCCCCGGCCGCCGAAGAGGTCGTAGCGCAGGAAGACGCCCTGGCAGGTACCGTCCGGCGCGGGCAGCAGTCCGGCGCCCAGGTTTCCGGGCCAGTCGGACGGGTCCATGGCCAGGACGTCGAAGTCGGGCCCGGCGGGGACGGGAGCGCTGCGGCGGCGGAGGAAGGACATGCCCGCCATGGTACGTCGCGGCCACCGGGGGCCACGGTGCGGTCGGGCGGGCGCCGGACCGGCCGGAGGCGGGCTCCGGAGTCCGCCTCCGGCAACCCCTTGACGGACCTCGGCGCCTCCTGGTTGTTTGAACGGGATCAAGCTACCGAATGATCGGTTGGGGCGATGCACATGCAGGTCACCGAGGCCGTCGACGCCGCGCGCAGGCTGTCCGGGGAGGAGCTGCGCGCGCTGCAGCTGGAGCGGCTGCGCGCCACGCTCCACCACGCGTACGAGAACGTGGACCACTACCGCCGGGCCTTCGACGCGGCGGGAGTGCGGCCCGAGGACTGCCGGGGCCTGGAGGACCTGGCACGCTTCCCGTTCACCGTGAAGGACGACCTGCGCGAGCAGTACCCGTTCGGGATGTTCGCGGTGCCGCGGGAACGGCTGCGCCGTGTGCACGCCTCCAGTGGCACCACGGGTCAGCCGACGGTCGTCGGCTACACCGAGCGCGACATCGAGGTCTGGTCGGACCTGGTGGCCCGGAGCATCCACGCCGCGGGCGGCCGGCCCGGGCACCTCGTCCATGTCGCCTACGGCTACGGCCTGTTCACGGGCGGGCTCGGCGCGCACTACGGCGCGGAGCGGCTCGGCTGCACGGTCGTGCCCGCCTCGGGCGGGATGACGGCCCGGCAGGTGCGGCTGATCCAGGACTTCCGTCCGGAGATCATCATGGTCACCCCGTCCTACATGCTCACCCTGCTGGACGAGTTCGAGCGGCAGGGCGTCGACCCGCGGGCCTCCTCGCTGCGGACCGGGATCTTCGGTGCCGAGCCGTGGACGGAGGAGATGCGCCGGGAGATCGAGGAACGCGCCGGCATCGACGCCGTGGACATCTACGGCCTGTCGGAGGTCATGGGCCCGGGCGTCTCGCAGGAGTGCGTGGAGACCAAGGACGGCCTGCACGTGTGGGAGGACCACTTCCTGCCGGAGATCGTCGACCCGGTCACCGGGGAGCCGGTGCCGGAGGGCGGGACGGGCGAACTCGTCTTCACCTCGCTCACCAAGGAGGCGATGCCGGTGATCCGCTACCGGACCCGGGATCTGACCCGGCTGCTTCCGGGGACGGCGTGGCCGGCGTTCCGGCGCATGGAGAAGGTCACCGGACGGTGCGACGACATGATCATCCTGCGCGGGGTGAACCTCTTTCCCGCGCAGATCGAGGAGATCGTGCTGCGTACACCCGGTGTGGCGCCGCATTTCCAGCTGCGGCTGACCCGCGAGGGCCGGATGGACCGGCTGACGGTGCGGGCCGAGGCGCGGCCGGCCGCGACACCGCAGCAGCGCACCGAGGCGGTGGAGACGATCGCGCGCGAGGTGAAGGACGGCATCGGCGTCTCGGTGGGGGTGGAGATCACCGAACCGGAGGCGCTGGAACGCTCGGTCGGCAAGATCAGGCGCATCGTCGACGAGCGGGAGTGACGCCTGTGTCCCGGGAGCCCGGGGCTCCCGGGACACCACCCGCCGCGCGGGGGCGCCCGCGTCGGAAGCTCAGCCGGACTTCCGGCCCTCCGCCTCGAGGACGGCCATCGCCGCGTTGTGCCCCGGCACCCCGCTGACGCCACCGCCGCGCACCGCGCCCGATCCGCACAGCAGGACGCCCGCGTGCCCGGTCTCCACGCCCCACCGCCCGGCGTCGGGGTCCCGGTAGGGGAAGGCCAGGTCGCCGTGGAAGATGTGGCCGCCGGGCAGCCGCAGTTCACGTTCGAGGTCGACCGGCGTCTTGGCCTCGATGCAGGGCCGCCCCTCGGCGTCCACGGCCAGGCAGTCGGCCAGCGGCTCGTCCAGGTGGGCGTCGAGCTGGGCGATCGTGGCCTTCAGCACCTCCGCGCGCCGGGCGTCGTTGTCGCCGGTGAACAGCTCCCCGGGCATGAGCAGCCCGAACAGGGTGAGCGTCTGGTATCCCTGCTCGACCAGCTCCGGGCCCAGGATCGAGGGGTCGGTGAGCGAGTGGCAGTAGATCTCGGACGGGGGCGCCGACGGCACCCGGCCGTCCGCGGCCTGCCGGTGCGCGTCGGCGAGCGCCTGGTACCCCTCGGCGATGTGGAAGGTGCCGGCGAACGCCTCCCGCGGGTCCACGGCGGTGTCCCGCAGCCGGGGCAGCCGGCGCAGCAGCATGTTGACCTTGAGCTGCGACCCGGAGGCGCGCTCGGCGGGCTCCTCGCCCAGCATCGCGGCCAGGGCCTCGGGGGACGCGCCCACCAGCACGTGCCGGGCGGCCACCATGCCCTCGGTGCCGCCGGTGCTGTAGTGGACCTCGGCGCCCGCGCCGTCCGGCGCGATGCGGTGCACGTGGTGCCCGGTGAGCAGTTCGGCGCCGGCCGAGCGGGCGGCGTCGGCGAGTGCACCGGTGACCGCGCCCATGCCGCCGACGGGAACGTCCCAGTCGCCGGTGCCGCCGCCGATGACGTGGTAGAGGAAGCACCGGTTCTGGGCCAGCGACGGGTCGTGGGCGTGCGAGAACGTGCCGATCAGGGCGTCGGTGAGTACCACGCCGCGCACCAGGTCGTCGCGGAAGCGCCGCTCGATCTCCTCGCCCAGCGGACGTGCGAACAGCGCCTCCCAGGCCGCGTCGTCGGCCACGGCCGCACGCAGTTCCTCCCGGGTGGGCAGCGGACCGGTGAGGGTGGGGAAGACCCGCTCGGCGACGCGGGCGGTCATGGCGTAGAAGTCCTGCCACTCCTCGAACTCCCGGTCCGAGCCCGTCAGGCGGGCGAAGGAGTCACGGGTGCGGGCCTCGTCGTCCGTGACCAGCAGGCCGCCGGCCGCACCGCCGATGACGGAGGGCGTGTAGGAGGACACGGCGCGTTTGCGCAGCGGCAGGCGCAGCCCGAGATCGTCGGCGATCTGCCGGGGCAGCAGGCTGACCAGGTAGGAGTAGGCGGACAGACGGGCGTCGACGCCGGCGAACGGGGTGGTGGAGACGGCGGCGCCGCCGGTGTGGTCGGAGCGTTCCAGCAGGGCCACGGAGAGACCGGCGCGGGCGAGATACGCGGCGGAGACCAGGCCGTTGTGGCCGCCGCCGACGATCACGGCGTCGTAGGAGGGCTTGTCTGGCATGCCCCCCTGTCTACACGGCCCTCCCCCGCTCCGACCAGGGGCGGGGCTCCGGAGGAGCGGCGACGAGTGCGGGGAGGCGGTCTAGGGATTCCCCGAGTGTCGCGCCGTTCCCCACCCGGTGCGAGCCTGGTTGAGTGAGGTGTTCGGTGTCGGTGCCAGCCGGGAGGACTCCATGCGACAGCTGATCAATGTGCCGGAGACGGTGGTCGAGGAAGCGCTGCGCGGTGTGGCCGCCGCGCATCCGGACCTCACCGTGGACGTCGAGAACCGGATCGTGCTCCGCGGGGACGCGCCGGTGGCCGGGAAGGTCGGGCTGATCTCCGGCGGCGGCTCCGGCCACGAGCCGCTCCACGGCGGGTTCGTCGGGTTCGGGATGCTCGACGCGGCGTGTCCGGGCGAGGTCTTCACCTCGCCGGTGCCGGACCAGATGGTGCGCGCCGCGGCAGCCGTGGACAGCGGGGCGGGCGTGCTGTTCATCGTGAAGAACTACACCGGCGACGTGCTGAACTTCCAGATGGCCGCGGAGATGGCCGAGGACGAGGGCGTGCAGGTCGCCAGCGTGCTGGTGGCGGACGACGTGGCGGTGGAGGACAGCACGCACACGGCGGGCCGGCGCGGCACCGGAGCCACGCTGTTCGTGGAGAAGATCGCCGGGGCGGCGGCCCAGGCCGGGGAGCCGCTGGAGCGGGTGGAGGCCCTGGCCCGCCGGGTTTCGGAGTCCTCCCGCAGCTTCGGGGTGGCGCTCAGCGCGTGCAGCACGCCCGCCAAGGGCGGCCCCACCTTCGACCTGCCGGCCGGCGAGCTGGAACTGGGCATCGGCATCCACGGCGAACCGGGCCGGGAGCGCCGGGCCATGATGACCTCGGGCGAGATCGCCGACTTCGCGGTGCAGACGGTGCTGGACGACCTGCGGCCGGAGGGGCCGGTGCTCGCACTGGTCAGCGGCCTGGGCGCGACGCCGCTGCTGGAGCTGTACGGCTTCGCGGGCGAGGTGCACCGGGTGCTCGCGGAGCGCCGCGTGCCGGTGGCCCGCACGCTGGTCGGCAACTACGTGACCTCGCTCGACATGGCAGGTGCGTCGGTCACCCTGTGCCGGGCGGACGAGGAGATGCTGCGGCTGTGGGACGCTCCCGTGGCCACCCCCGGGCTGCGCTGGGGCGCCTAGGACCCGCCGTGCACCCCCGTTCCGCCCGCCGTGTTTCCGTCGCCCGACGTGTCAGGAGACTCCCTTGCCCGACTCCCCCGGTTCCGTACTCGACACCACGCGCGCACTGCGCTGGATGAACGCCGCCGCGGACGCGGTGGACCGTGAGGCGGACCGTCTCACCGAACTCGACTCGCCGATCGGCGACGCCGATCACGGCACCAACCTGCGGCGCGGCTTCACGGCCGTACGGCAGGGCCTGCGCGACGACCAGCCTTCCGGGCCCGGACCGGTGCTGCTGCTCTCCGGACGGCTCCTGGTCTCCAAGGTCGGCGGCGCCTCCGGCCCGCTGTACGGCACCCTGCTGCGCCGCGCGGGCAAGGCGCTCGGCGACGAGTCCGCGGCGGACGGCCGCCAGGTCGCGGCCGCGCTGCGCATCGGCGTGGAGGCCGTGGCGCAACTGGGTGGCGCCGCCCAGGGCGACAAGACGATGCTGGACGCGCTCTTCCCGGCGCTGACCGCGCTGGAGGAGGCGCTGGAGTCCGGGGAGGACCTCGCCGACGCGCTGGCCGCCGCCGGGCGGGCGGCTGCGGAGGGCGCCACGGCGACCGTGCCGCTGCGGGCCCGCAGGGGCCGGGCCAGCTACCTGGGTGAGCGGAGCGTGGGCCACGAGGACCCCGGCGCCGCGTCCTCGGTGCTGCTGGTGACGGCGCTGGCGGAGGCGGTGGGCGCCGGTGAGTGAGCAGGAGGAGCCGCGGGTCGGCCTGGTGCTCGTCTCGCACAGCTCGCAGGTGGCGGCCGCGGTCGCGCAGATGGCGTCCGGGCTGGTGGGCACCGGCGGGTCGGTGCCGGTCGCGGCGGCGGGCGGTGCGCCGGACGGCGGGCTGGGCACCGACGCCGACGCCATCCGGGAGGCGGCGCTGTCCGTGGACGAGGGCGCCGGGGTGCTGCTGCTCGCCGACCTGGGCAGCGCGGTGCTGACCGTGCGGGCGCTGCTGGCGGAGGACGAGCTGCCGAAGGACAGCGAGCTGCTGGACGCCCCGTTCGTGGAGGGCGCCGTGGCCGCGGTGGTCTCCGCGTCGGCCGGGGCGGACCGTGCGGCGGTCGCGGCGGCGGCACGGGACGCGTACGAGTACCGGAAGGTCTGAGGCCCGCCCGTCGCCCGGTGGCGCGGCCGTTCAGCCGGGCGGCGGCCCCTCGGGTGCGGGGGCGCCGCCCGCGGGCGCGTCGTAGGCGAACCAGGCGGGGCCCTCCTGTGCTGCCCGCTTGATCCGTTGCACCGCGAACTCCTCCAGGGACGGCAGGTCGTCCTGCGCGAACCAGCCCACTTCCAGCGACTCGTCGTCGTTCACCCGCGCCTCGCCGCCCACGGCGCGGCAGCGGAAGGAGATGTCCATGAACTGGCAGCGGTCGCCGTTCGGGTAGCGGATGGGCTCCAGGCCCTGGACGGAGATGATGCGCTCGGGAACGCATGCGACGGCGGTCTCCTCGCGCACCTCGCGCACGATGGTGTCGGCGGGCTGCTCCCCCGGTTCGGCGATGCCTCCGATGATGGCCCAGCGGCCGGTGTCGGCGCGCCGGGCGAGCAGCACCCGCTCCTCGTCGTCGAACACCACCGCGCTGACGCCGGGCAGGAAGAGCAGTTGCTGACCGGCGGTGGCACGGATCGCGCGGATGAATTCGGGTGTCGCCATGCGCCCGACTCTAGGACGTGACGCGCGGCCGGCGGCGTCCTCCCCCGCGGGGCTCGTTCGTGTGAGGGACCTCGCCCGGGTCAGGCGGGCGGGCCGGGTCAGGCGGGCGGGCGGCGGCCCGCCGGGGCGGGGAGCGCGTCGGCGAGCAGACGGCCCTCGGCGTAGGTGCGGGCCGCCCGCGGCAGCTCTCCGGGCCGGCCGCTGAGCAGGACGGTGAGTCCGCCGGTCGCCGGGGCCTGCGGGGCGGGCGCGGTGTCGAGGCGGCGCAGCGCCTGGGCGGCGACGGCGTCGGCGGAGCCGTACAGCTCCGGGAGGGGGCCGCCGTGCGCGGCGGCGGTGCGGATGCGCGCTCCGACCAGTTCGTAGTGGGTGCAGCCGAGGACCACCGCGCGGGCTCCGGCCGGGGTCAGCCGCCCGGCGGCGGCGACGGCCGCGTCGATCCGGTCCTCGTCGCCGGACTGGACGGCGTCGGCCAGGCCGTGGCAGGGGACCTCGGTGATCCGGGCGCCGTTGCCGAAGTCGCCGATCAGCCGCCGCTGGTAGGCGCTCCCGGTGGTGGCCGGGGTGGCCCAGACCGCGACCGGGCCGCCGGAGGCGGCGGCGGGCTTGACGGCCGGCACGGTGCCGACGACCGGTACCAGCGGCTCGAGTTCGGCGCGCAGGGCGGGCAGGGCGTGCACGGAGGCGGTGTTGCAGGCGACGATCAGCGCGTCGGGGCGGTGGGCTGCGGCGGCCCGCGCGCAGGCCAGAGCCCGGGCGGCGATGTCGCCGGCGGTGCGCGGTCCCCACGGCAGTCCGTCGGGGTCGCTGGAGAGCACCAGGTCGGCGTCGGGACGGAGGCGGCGTACCGCGGCCGCGGCGGGCAGCAGTCCGATTCCGGAGTCCACGAGCGCGATCTTCACGGCGGAAACTCTAACCGATCGCCACGCCGCGCTCCCGGTGCGTGCGGGTGCCCTGCGGCAGACTGCCGCAGGTGAACGCGCTGACGTGGACCTCGTGGCTGTCGCTGGCGGCATGGCTGTGGCTGCTTCTCGCGCACGGCGGTTTCTGGCGCACCGATGTGCGGCTGCCGCCCCCGGACCCGGCGGGCGATGGGGCCCGGGCGGGTGCGGACGGGGAGCCGTGGCCGCCGGTGGCGATCGTGGTGCCGGCGCGCGACGAGGCGGCCGTGCTGCCGCTCACGCTGCCCTCGCTGCTCGCGCAGCGGTACCGGGGCCCGGCCGAGGTGGTCCTGGTCGACGACGGCAGCAGCGACCGGACCGGCGACCTCGCCCGCACGCTGGCCGCGTCGGTGCCCGGGGCGCTGCCGCTGACCGTGTGTTCCCCGGGACCGCCGCCGCCGGGCTGGACCGGCAAACTGTGGGCGGTCCGGCACGGCGTCGCGGTGGCCCGCTCGCGGGGCGCGGCGACGTACCTGCTGCTGACCGACGCCGACATCGCGCACCCGCCGGATTCGCTGCACGCCCTGGTGCGCGCCGCGCGCGACGGCGGTCTGGACCTCGTCTCGCTGATGGCCCGGCTGCGGGTGGCCACCGGCTGGGAGCGCCTGGTGGTACCGGCGTTCGTGTACTTCTTCGCGCAGCTCTACCCGTTCTCCCGGGTCAACCGGCCGGGTGGCCGTACGGCGGCCGCGGCGGGCGGCTGCATGCTGCTGCGCGCGGACGCCGCCGACCGGGCGGGCCTCCCCGGGAGCGTTCGCGGCGCGCTGATCGACGACGTCGCCGTGGGCCGTGCGGTGAAGCGCGGCGGCGGACGGGTGTGGCTGGGCCTGGCGGAGGAGGTGGCGAGCGTGCGGCCGTACGAAGGACTGGCTCCGCTGTGGGCGATGGTGGCGCGCAGCGCGTACGCCCAGTTGCGGCACAGCCGGTCGCTGCTGGCCCTGACGGTGGCGGGCCTGCTGCTGGTGTATGTGGCGCCGCCGGCGACGGCGCTCGCCGGGCATGCGGCCGGCTGGGCGGCCTGGGCGCTGATGACGCTCAGCTATCTGCCCACCGTGCGGTACCACCGGGTGCCGTGGTGGGTGGTGTTGACGCTGCCCGCGGTGGCGGTGCTGTACCTGCTGATGACGGTGGACTCGGCGGTGCGGCATCACCGTGGCGCGGGTGCCGCGTGGAAGGGCCGGACGTACGCCGGCACGTGACGCCCGACGGACTCCGGCCCGTCCCGGCCCTTCCCGGCCTGATGTTGGCCGGATCGTGCCCTTTACACGAACACAAGGCACCGGTGCGACCGTTTCTTCCCTCTTTCGCTCGAATTGGTGACGTCCGGTCACGTGTGACGCGCAAAATGACCCGCTTATCGGACTCCCCAACCAGCACATCGTGGGCTTAACTTATGGACTATGACCTCCCCCCGCAGCACCTACGGCGGCGGTTACTACGCTGCTCCTGCATTCCCCGACACCCCTATCTACGACATGCTCGTGGCCGAGCGGGGTACCCCGCAGATCGCCCCGATCCGGGTGCCCGCCGCGTACGACACCGGGAGTCACCTGCCCGCGCTGCCGTCCGCGCTCCCCGCGCTCCCGTCCGGACAGGGGCACCCCTACGGGCAGCAGCAGGGCTATCCCGCCCAGCAGCCCGCGCCGCTCCACCAGGCCCCGTCCCCGTACATCCCGCAGCAGCAGAGCCAGCCGCGCGGTTACGGCTACCCGGGTCCGCAGGGCGGCCACCAGGGTCAGCAGGGCTACCCGGGCGCCGGCCAGCAGCCGCAGCACCAGATGCGTCCCGTGGCCCCGCGCCCCGCCGCGCCGCGGCAGATGCCGGGCGGCTACGACGACCCGTACGGACGTCCGTACCAGGGCCGGGGGTACTGACCTCCGGACTCCGCACCGCGGGGCCGGGGAACGACGCGGCGGCGACCCATCAGGGGGAGGGCGCCGCCCGCGACGTGTCATCCCGGCGGCGGCCTGGTACCCCTCCGGCATGCAGACCTCCCCACGGCTCACGCACGAGGAGGCGGAGCGGCTGGACGCGCACTGGCGCGCGCTGGTCTACCTCGCCGCCTGCCAGCTCTACCTGCGCGACAACCCGCTCCTGGGCCAGCCGCTGCGCCCGGAGCACATCAAGCCGCGGCTCCTCGGCCACTGGGGCACGTGCCCCGGTCTCGGCCTGGTCTACACCCACCTGAACCGGCTGATCCGGAACCGGCGCCTGGAGGCGCTCTGCGTGTGGGGCCCCGGACACGGTGCGCCCGCCGTGCTCGCGGGGAGCTGGCTGGAGGGCACCTACGGCGAGCTGTTCCCGGACGTGCCGCGCGACGCCGACGGCATGACGCGGCTCTTCCGCGCCTTCTCCACGCCCGGCGGCGTGCCCAGCCACACCGCTCCCGGAGTGCCCGGATCCATCCAGGAGGGCGGCGAGCTGGGGTACTCCCTGGCCCACGCCTACGGCGCCGCGATGGACAACCCCGGCCTGCTGGTCTGCTGCGTGGTCGGGGACGGCGAGGCGGAGACGGGCCCGCTGGCGACCTCCTGGCACGCCGACAAGTTCCTCGACCCCGTCCACGACGGCGCGGTGCTGCCCGTACTGCACCTCAACGGCTACAAGATCGCCAACCCCACGGTGCTGGCCCGTATCCCCGAGGAAGAACTCGACGCCCTGATGCGGGGCTACGGGTACGACCCGGTGCACGTGACGGCGGCGCCGGACAGCGACCGGCTCGAGGTGCACGCGGCGATGGCCGCCGCGTTCGACGGCGCCGCGGACCGGATCGGTGCCCTGCAGCGCGCCGCCCGCGCGGAGACCGGAGCCGACCGGCCGCGCTGGCCGATGATCGTCCTGCGCACCCCCAAGGGCTGGACCGGCCCGGCGTCGGTCGACGGGGTCCCGGTGGAGGACACCTGGCGAGCGCACCAGATCCCCATCGCCGGAGTGCGGGAGGACCGTGAGCGGCTGCGGCAGCTGGAGGGCTGGCTGCGCAGCTACGGCCCCGAGGAGCTGTTCGACGACAACGGCCGGCCGCTGCCGCACGTGCTGGACTGCGTACCGGCCGGCGGCCTCCGGCTGGGCGCGCTGCCGCAGGCCAACGGCGGCCGCCTGCTGCGCGATCTGCCGCTGCCGGCGCTCGAACCGCACGCGGTGGACCCCGAACGGCCGGGCGCGAGCACGCACGAGCCGACCCGGGTGCTGGGCGGCTGGCTCGGCGAGCTGATGTCGGCGACCCACGAGCGGCGCGACTTCCGCATGTTCGGGCCGGACGAGACGGCGTCCAACCACCTCGACGACGTCTACGGCGCGACCCCGAAGGGCTGGCAGGCGCGCACCCGGCCCACCGACGAGCACCTGGGCCCGCACGGCAGGGTCCTGGAGGCGCTCTCCGAGCACCTGTGCCAGGGCTGGCTGGAGGGCTACGTGCTGACCGGCCGGCACGGCCTGTTCGCCTCCTACGAGGCGTTCGCGCACATCGTGGACAGTATGGCGAGCCAGCACATCAAGTGGGTGCACAGTGCGCGGGAGGTGCCCTGGCGGCTGCCCGTCTCCGCGCTCAACTACCTGCTGACCTCGCACGCCTGGCGGCAGGACCACAACGGCTTCTCTCACCAGGACCCCGGCTTCGTCGACCACGTGCTCAACAAGAGCCCGGAGGTCGTCCGCGTCTACCTGCCGCCGGACGCCAACACCCTGCTGTGCGTGGCCGACCACGTGCTGCGCACCCGCGACACGGTCAACGTGGTCGTCGCCGGGAAGCAGGAGTGCTTCGACTGGCTCGGACTGGAGGAGGCCCGGGCGCACTGCGACCGCGGGGTGGGCATCTGGGAGTGGGCCGGCACCGAGACCTACGGCGAGGAACCGGACGTGGTGCTCGCGTGCGCCGGGGACGTGCCGACCCAGGAGGTCATGGCCGCCGCCTCGCTGCTGCGGGCCCACGTGCCCGAACTCGCCGTGCGGGTGGTGAACGTCGTGGACCTGGCACGGCTCCTGCCGCACGAGGAGCACCCGCACGGGATGCGGGACGCCGACTTCGACGGCGTCTTCACCCGGGACCGGCCGGTCGTCTTCGCGTACCACGGCTACCCGTGGCTGATCCACCGGCTCGCCTACCGCCGTGCCGTCCATCCGCACCTGCACGTCCGCGGGTACAAGGAGTCCGGCTCGACGACCACGCCGTTCGACATGGTGGTCCGCAACGACCTGGACCGGTACCGGCTGGTGATGGACGTGCTGGACCGCGTGCCGGGCCTGGCGGTGCGGGCGGCCGGCGTGCGGCAGGCGATGGCGGACGTACGGTCCCGCCACCACGCCTGGATCCTCGAACACGGGACGGACCTGCCGGAGGTCGCGGGCTGGCGGTGGGAGGAGTGAGCCGGGCGCGCCACGCGGGCGCGCCCGGACCGAGTCCGCCGGGAGCCGGCCGCCGGACCTGCACCTCCTGCAGCCGTCAGACCTGCACGTCCTCCAGCACGCCCAGGGCGTCCGGCACGAGCACGGCGGCCGAGTAGTAGGCGCTGACCAGGTAGGAGACGACGGCCCTGTCGTCGACGCCCATGAACCGCACGTTCAGGCCCGGCTGGTACTCGTCGGGGATGCCGGTCTGGTGCAGCCCGACGACGCCCTGGTTCTGCTGCCCGGTCCGCATGGCCAGCACCGAGGTGGTGCCGTCCGTGACGGGGATCTTGTTGCACGGCAGCAGCGGCACGCCGCGCCAGGTGCGCACCCGGGTGCCGTGCAGCTCCGTCTCCGGCGGGCAGAGGCCGCGGCCGCTCATCTCCCGGCCGATCGCCGCGATCGCCTTGGGGTGGGCGAGCAGGCACTCGGTCTTGCGGCGCCGGGAGAGCAACTCGTCCAGATCGTCGGGGGTGGGCGGCCCGGAGCGGGTCGGGATGCGCTGGGAGAGGTCGGCGTTGTGCAGCAGCCCGAACTCCCGGTTGTTGACCATCTCGTGCTCCTGCCGCTCACGCAGCGCCTCGACGGTCAGCCGCAGCTGCTCCTCCAGCTGGTTCATCGGGTCGTTGTAGAGGTCGGCGACACGGCTGTGCACCCGCAGCACGGTCTGCGCGACGCTCAGCTCGTACTCCCGCGGCCCGATCTCGTAGTCGGCGAACACCCCGGGGAGGACGGTTTCGCCGGAGTGGCCGGAGGTCAGCGCGATGTCGGCCTCGCCGCGCCGGTTCTGGTGGGGGATGGCACGTGAGAGGAACGCGTGCAGGTGGTCGCGGAGCGCGGGGGACCGGTCGGCGACCTCCTGGAAGGCGGAGCGCGGCAGGGAGAGCACGATGCAGCGGGTGCCGGCGCGCAGTCCGTACTCCCACTCCCCCGGCTCGGGGGTCAGCGCCTGGTCTCCGGCGTGGTCGCCGTCGGTGAGCGTGCCCAGCGCGGCCTCGTCGCCGTACTTGCCCCGGCCGATCCGGTGGATCTTGCCGTGCGCGACGAGGAGCAGCGCGTCGACGGGCCCGCCGGCGTCGGTGACGGTGTCCCCGGCGGAGAACTCGTGCTGTTCGCAGCGGTCGGCGAGCTGCCGCAGGGCGTCCTCGTCGGTCAGCCCGCGCAGCAGCGGGATCTCCCGCAGTTCGGAGGGGATGACGGACACCGCCGCTCCGGTGTTGGTGAACTGCACCCGGCCGTCCCCGAGGGTGTGCGTCAGGCGCCGGTTCACGCGGAACGTGCCGCCGCTGGTCTCCACCCACGGCAGGACTTTCAGCAGCCAGCGCGAGGAGACGCCCTGCATCTGCGGGGGCGTCTTGGTGGTGGTCGCGAGATTCCGGGCTGCCGCGGTCGACAGACTCGTGGGTACGGATTCCGCGGAGGTGGTGTGGTCGGTCTCGGTTTCCGGATGGGTCGTCAAGGACGTCTGCCTCTCTGCGCTTCGGGGGATGCGTGCGGTCGCGGGTTCCGGACCGGTGCGGCGGATTCCGGGGGAAGGATCAGTGGCCGATTTCGACGTCCTCGAGAATTCCCAGCGCGTCGGGCACGAGAACGGCCGCGGAATAGTAGGCGCTCACCAGATAGGACATGACGGCCTTGTCGTCGATCCCCATGAACCGCACGGACAGGCCGGGCCGGTATTCGTCGGGGATGCCCGTCTGGTGCAGCCCGACGACGCCGCGCTGCTCGCCGGTCCGCAGGGCCATGACGGAGGTGGAGCCCTCGCGGGACACCGGGATCTTGTTGCAGGGCAGGAGGGGCACGCCTCGCCAGGCGGGCACCGCGTGGCCCTCGAAGTCGACGTTGGCGGGCTGGATGCCGCGCCTGCTGCACTCGCGACCGAACGCGGCGATGGCCTTGGGGTGGGCGAGGAGGACGCTGGGCTCCTTCCAGACGGTGGCGAGCAGCTCGTCCAGGTCGTCAGGGGTGGGGGGACCGGAGCGGGTGTGCAGCCGGTTCCGGGTGTCGGCGTTGTGCAGCAGTCCGAACTCCCGGTTGTTGACCATCTCGTGCTCCTGCCGCTCACGCAGGGCCTCGACGGTCAGTCGCAGCTGCTCCTCCAGCTGGTTCATCGGCTGGTTGTAGAGGTCGGCCACCCGGGTGTGCACCCGCAGCACGGTCTGCGCCGCGCTCAGTTCGTACTCGCGGGGCGAGGTCTCGTAGTCCACGAAGGTGCCGGGCAGGGCCGGTTCGCCGCTGTGGCCCGCGGTGAGCGCGATCTCGGACTCGCCGTCCGCGGTGCGCTGGGCGGGCAGGGCGGCCCGCGCAGCCTCGAAGTGGGCGCGCAGGCTGTCGGAGCGGCCGTAGACGTCCTCGAAGTCGGCGCGGGAGAGGGTGAGTACGGTGCCGCCGGTCAGTGCGCGCAGCGAGAACTCCCAGTGCCCCGGCTCGTCGAGGAGGTCGGCGTCCCCCGCGTAGTCCCCGCCGGCCAGGACGCCCAGGTCGGCGTCCTCGTCGTACTTGCCGGGCCGGACCTTGCGCAGTTTGCCGTGCGCGACGAGCACCAGCCGGTCCGCGGGGGCACCGGCCTCGACGAGGGTCTCGCCCGCCGAGAAGTCACGCTGTTCGCAGCGGTCCGCCAGGGCCTCGAGTACGGGACGGTCCGCGTATCCGCGCAGCAGCGGGAGTTCGGTGAGTTCGGCGGGGATCACGCGGATGTCGGAACCGGTGGAGACGAATTCCACCCGGCCGTCCCCGAGGGTGTGCACGAGCCGCCGGTTCACCCGGAACGTGCCACCGGACACCTGTACCCACGGAAGGACCCGCAGCAGCCACCGGGAGGAGATCCCCTGCATCTGCGGGACCGTCTTGGTGGTGGTGGCCAGATTCCGCGCGGCTGCGGTTCCGAGGCTCGAGGGGTGCTGGTCTTCGACGTAGTCGCTATCGGAATGCGATTCCATCGAAGTCGTCATGGAGGACCACCAATCTCCTTCTGGCTGCGGGAATTTCCCGCACCGCGCGACGAAGTTAGCCAGGCGCTCTCGATGTCCGCAATCGCTCGAAAGATAAGCAGCCGGGAGGAATGTCTCCCGCGTGCCGCGGGTAACGGGGCGTTTCGGGGCGCCGTTCTCGACGCATCGTCACCACGACACCCCCGTCCTTCACGGTGAGCGACGGCTACGGCCTGCGCGGGGCGTCGTCCGGGTGAGCGCACGGAGTCCGGGCGCGCGACGGTCACGGGCGCCTTCCGCACCACTTCCCCGCAGGCGGGAGCACCGGAGTAGAGTCCGCTGGGGGAACAGAAGGGGGCACGGGACGTGCGGAGCATCGCGGGGCTGTGGACATGGCGCCGCAGTCCGCTGTGCCGCCGCTCCGATCTCGCGGAGGCGTGGCTCGCGTTGTGCGGACTGGCGCTGCTGCTCTTCGGCGTTCCGCTGGCCGGCGTCGCCGGCGGCACGGCCGCGTACGGCGAACTCGCCGCGCTGGTGCGGCAGGAGCAGGCGCAGCGGCACGCGGTGTGGGCCACGGCGAAGCAGCCGGTGGACCGTCCGCCCACGGCTCCCGGCGAAGCGGACGACGACGAGGGACCGCAGCGCCACCCGGTGCTGGCCTTCTGGAAGGGCCCGGAGGGCGTCACCCGCACCGGGACGGTGCACGCCGCGAGACCCATGGACCCGGGAGAGCGGTTCCGCGTCTGGACGGACGCCGAAGGCAGCCTGACGAGCCCTCCGCTGGCATACGGCACGGCCGCCGCCTACGCGGTGGCGACGGGCCTGGTCGCCGGAGCGCTGACAGGCGTGGCCGTGGAGGCGGGCCGCCGCGCGGCGATGTCACGGCTGCTGCGGCGCAGGTATGCCGCGTGGGAGGACGAGTGGGCGCGGATCGGCCCGGACTGGGGCCGTGCGGGCAGCAACAGCTGACCGGTCATCGGGTGGCGTGGGCGCACGCTACGGTGGAGCCCCGCATCCCCCGCACGTCATGGCAACCCCCGCACGAAGTGAGGACGCAGCAGTCCATGGGACAGGCCTCGGTCCAGGTCACACACACCGGCACCTCCCGCTGGCGGCGCCGCACCGGAGAGTACGGTTCGCTCGCCGCGGCGCTGGAGGCGGCCGCCGACGGGGACGTACTCACCGTCGCCCCGGGAACCTACCGGGAGAACCTGGTCCTGGACCGGGCCGTGACGCTGCGCGGCCCCGAGCGGGCGGGCGGCGGCTCGGTGCGGATCGCTCCGCCGGACGGCGTCGCGCTCACCGTCCGGTCCTCGGCGACCGTCCGTGACCTGCAGATCGAGGGTCAGGACGCCTCCGCCCCCGCGCTGCTGATCGAGGACTGCGCGCCCGAGCTCACCGGCATCCGCATCATGACGCGTTCCGCCGCAGGACTGGAGGTGCGCGGCCGAGCCCGCCCCACCGTGCGGCGCTGCACCGTGGACAACCCGGCCGGGCTGGGCGTCAGCGTCAGTGGCGGGGCCGGCGGCGTGTACGAGGAGTGCGAGGTGGTGGCCGCCGGGCAGGCCGGCGTCTCGGTGGGCGACGGGGCGCACCCGCGGCTGGAGCGGTGCCGCATCCACCACGCCTCGGGCGCCGGGCTCTCCCTCCACGGCGACGGCAGCGCCGCCGAGGCCGTGGGCTGCGAGGTGTACGAGATCAAGGGTGCGGGAGTACAGGTCACGGCCCGTGCGACCGCGCACCTCACCGACTGCCGGGTGCACCGCACCACGGCCGACGGCGTCACCCTCGACACCGACGCGGTGCTCACCCTGGCGGACTGCGAGATCCACGACATCCCGGAGAACGCGGTCGACCTGCGATCCCGTTCGGTGCTCACCCTGACCCGCTCAACGGTCCGCCGGTTCGGTCGCAACGGCCTGTCGGTGTGGGACCCGGGCACCCGTGCCGACGCCAACGGCTGCGAGATACACGAGAGCACCGGCGACTACCCGGCGGTGTGGGTGAGCGACGGCGCCTCCGCCGTGCTGGACTCCTGCCGGGTGCACGGCGTCCCGGACGCGCTGTTCGTCCTCGACCGCGGTTCGCAGGTGGACGTGCTGGACTGCGACCTGACGCAGGTGCGCGGCACCGCGGTCTCGGTGAGCGACGGGGCCACGGTGCGGCTGGACGACTGCCGCATCCGGGAGGCCGCCACCGGCGCGTGGTTCCGCGACCACGGCAGCGGCGGCACCCTGGCCAACTGCACCATCGACGCCACCGCGACCGGCATGATCGTCACGAAGGGCGCGGACCCGGTCGTCGAACGCTGCACGGTGACCTCCCCGGAGGAGGCCGGTGTGTACGTGTCGGCCGAGGGCCGCGGAACGTTCCACGGCTGCCGGGTCACCGGATCGCGCGGCTACGGCTTCCACGTCATCGACGGCTGCCGCAGCACGCTGCGCCGCTGCCGTACCGAGCGCTGCGCACGCGGCGGGTACGAGTTCGCGGAGGAGGGCGCGGTGGTGGAGGACTGCACCAGCGACGAGAGCGCCGCACCCGCCGCGGTCCCCACTGTGGCCCCCGCGCCCCCGGCGGCCACGGCGTCCGCCCCTCCCGCCACCGCGGGCCTGCTGACCGCCACCGAGGCGGTCCCGCCGCCCCGCGGCGGCGCGAAGGCGACCGGCGCCGCGAAGGCGACCGCTGCCGCCGCGGCGTCCGCGCCCGAAGCTCCGGCCGCGGAGGCGGCCCGTCCGGCGGCGGAGGTGCTGGGCGAACTCGACGGCCTGGTGGGCCTGGACAGCGTCAAGCGTGAGGTGCGGACGCTGACCAGCATGATCGAGGTGGGCCGCCGCCGGGAGCAGGCGGGGCTCAAGGCGGCGTCCGCGCGGCGCCACCTGGTCTTCACCGGCTCCCCCGGCACCGGCAAGACCACCGTGGCGCGCCTGTACGGCGAGATCCTGCACGCGCTGGGCGTGCTGGACCGCGGTCACCTGGTCGAGGTGTCGCGGGTGGACCTGGTGGGCGAGCACATCGGCTCGACAGCGATCCGCACCCAGGAGGCGTTCGACCGGGCGCGCGGCGGCGTGCTGTTCATCGACGAGGCGTACGCGCTGTCGCCGGAGGACTCCGGACGCGACTTCGGGCGCGAGGCCATCGACACGCTGGTGAAGCTGATGGAGGACCACCGGGACGAGGTGGTGGTGATCGCCGCCGGGTACACGACCGAGATGGAGCGGTTCCTCGCCGTCAACCCGGGCGTCGCGTCCCGCTTCTCGCGCACCATCACCTTCGGCGACTACGCGCCGGAGGAGTTGCTGCACATCGTCGAGCAGCAGGCCGCCGAGCACGAGTACCACCTGGCGAAGGGCACCGGCGACGCGCTGCTGGACCACTTCGCGGCGCTGCCCAAGGGGCCCTCGTTCGGCAACGGCCGCACCGCGCGGCAGACGTTCGAGGCCATGGTGGAACGGCACGCGGGCCGGGTGGCGCAGGTGGACGAGCCGGACACCGACGACCTGACTCTGCTCTACCCGGAGGACCTGCCGGGCCCCTCCGCGTCCTGACCGGGCCGGGCGTCCCGAAGGTCGTGAACGCCCTCGCGCTCCGGGCCGGCCGGTGCGTGCTGGGCCGGCAGCGCGGGGGCGGGAAACGGCGCGGCTGCCTCCGCGGGTGCCTCCGCCTCCCCCGGTGCCTCCGGGCAGAGGCGGGCCAGGAGCGCGGCGCGTTCCACCGCGAAGGCCGGGTCGGCCTGGTATTCACCGTGGCCCAGGATCGGCGCCGGGAGCGGAGAGGCGGCCGTACGGCCGTAGGCGAGCGGGTCGGCCAGCGGCCCGCGGTCCACCGCGGTCCCGTCGCCGTCCGGGAGGCGCAGCGGCCCGCCGATGGGGTCGGTGGCGCGCCACAGGTTGCGCCAGCAGTCCAGTTCGCGGTGCAGGGCGCGGAGCGGGCCCGGCCCGAAATAGGCGGGGAACCAGCGGCCGTAGAGCCGGGCGAGCGGTGAGCCGTAGGTGAGCAGGGCGACCTGCCGCCGGGTGGCGGGGTCGAGCTGCCACACCGCCGCGGCGGCCAGCACGCTGCCCTGCGAGTGTCCGGAGAGCACCAGGCGGCCGCCGCCGTAGCGGCGGGTCCAGGTCGCCATGCGCCACACCAGGTCGGGAACGGCGCGCTCGGCGTAGCACGGCGGCGCGAACGGGTGGGCGGCGCGCGGCCAGAAGGTGCCGACGTCCCAGAGGATGCCCACGGTGCGGCGGGTCGAGGTGTCCCGGTAGGCGCGGCGCCCGAGGGTCAGCAGCAGGAGGAAGCCGAAGCCCATCAGCCAGGAGCCCAGCGCCTGCACGGTGTCGGCGGCTCCGTCCAGCACCGCCGGTGCGCCGTCCGCCGCCTCCCCCGGCACCAGGCCGGTGAGCAGCGCGCCGGCCACGGCTGCGGCGCCCAGCAGCAGGGTGGCGAAGGCGGTGACGCCCACGACGCGCGGCGCGGAGTCGGTGAGCCGGGCGGCGGCGACCGTCCGGCCGATGCTGCCGGAGCGTGCCGCGTCGGGTTCGGCGCCCGGGTAGGCCAGGTGGGCGCGCGCGGCGAGGCGGGAGCCGGTCCGCCAGACCCGTACGGCGTGCACGCACAGCAGGGCGAGGAGCAGGACGAGGAGCAGCGGTGTCACCGCGGCCTGCCAGGTCAGCACGGTCGGTGGGCCGGGGATGGGGCCCTCCCCGGTGCCGGGGGTGGCGCCGCCGTCGAGCCAGTCGGCGACGCGCTGGGCGACCCCGCCGGACATGACGCCCCCCAGCGCGCACCCCAGCATGGCGGTGGCGGCCGCGCCCAGGCCGCGCAGCGCGGTGCGGGGCACCCGGGTGGTGCGGTGCAGCAGCACGCCGAGCACGGCGACTCCGGCGACCAGCAGACCCTGCGCGAGGGCCAGTACGGCGAACGTGCCGTCGCCGGGCAGCCGCCCCGCGCTCTGCCAGCCGGGCCGCGACCAGGCGGCGTAGAGCACGGACAGGGCGAGGAGCACGGCGGCCGCCGCGGGCAGACGGTGCACCAGCGGGCCGTCCCGCCGTACGTCCGGGCAGCCCTCGCCGCGGCCGCGTGCGCACACGACGGCCAGGACTGTGGCCGCGGCCGCGGCCAGCAGCAACCCGAGCACCGTTCCCGCCACGGCCGCGGCGCCGCCGGACCGGAGATCGTGCCCGGCGGCCGCGACGGTGAGCGCGGCGGCGACGGTGAGGAGCCCGGCGGCGGTGTGGGCGGCGCGCAGCCGGGCGACCAGGCGCCTGCCGTACCAGAAGCCGGGCAGACACAGGTCCGGCCGCTCGGTGCCGTCCGGGGCGGGTGCGGGAGGGACCGCGCCGTCCGGCCCCGGCTGCCCGTCGGAGCCGTGCCAGGGCGGCTGGGACTCGTACGCGCTCCAGGTGCGGCGGGAGAGCCACCACAGGAGCACGGTCAGCGCGGTGGGCAGGGACGCGGCGAGGGCGAGCCGCCGGCCGGGCTGGGACCACCAGCCGCCGCTGCCGCCGGCGCCGGGCGCGAGGAAGCCGAGCCAGGACCGTTCGGCCGCGCACGCCGGCGAACCGGCGCACTGCCACGCCACGAGGCCCAGGGCGACCTCGCAGGCGGCGGCGACCAGCAGCACGGTGAGGGAGAGCGCCAGCAGCCGCAGCAGCGCGCCGTGGGCGCGGACGAGGCGCGGGCGCCCGGCGGCGGACGGGCGCATCCAGTGCGCGAGGTTGACGATCATGAAGGGCAGCAGGAGCAGCCACAGGGCGCGGGCGCTGTTGCCGGAGGTGAGGTGGGACCAGCAGTACGCCTCGGGCACCACGGCCGGCGTGCGCCCGGAGTGGGGGCGGTCCTCGGCACCGACGTCCTCCGTGCGGCGGTGGACGGCGGCGGTGCCGTCGCCGGTGACCCGCTCGGTGCGGGGGTCGCCGAGCATCTCCTGCGGGGTGGTGCCGCCGACGCCGTGCACGAGCAACTCCAGTGCGGGCCCCGGGGCTTCGGCTCCGCCCCCGGGCGTGGCGGGCTGCGGGGCGCGGGACGTGGGCTCGGTCGGCATGTCGCTCCCCCGGGGCTGATGTGCGTCGGCACTCAGGATGCTGCCCGCCGGGGGCGCGGCGCAGGCCTTCCCCGGAAGGTCCCGGAAATCGTGCCGGGACGTGGTGCGCGGGCCGTGGGAGGATGAGGCGTTACGGCGGCCAGGTGCAGGTGCGGTGAAGAACGGAGGGGCGCGGTGGCCGACAACCACAACCTCCTTGCGGAGCAGCGGCGCTCGCTGATCCTGGACGAGGTGCGCAGACGGGGCGGGGTCCGGGTGGGGGAGCTGACCCGGCGGCTGCGGGTCTCGGACATGACGGTGCGCCGGGACCTGGACGTCCTGGCCCGCCGCGGAGCGCTGGAGAAGGTGCACGGCGGCGCGGTGCCGGTGGCGGAGGCGAGCGCGCACGAGCCGGGTTTCGAGGTGAAGTCGTCGCTGGAGGCGGGCGCGAAGGAGGAGATCGCGCGCGCGGCGGCGCGGCTGGCGGGCCCGGGCAGCGCGGTCGCCCTGTCGGGCGGGACGACGACCTACCAGCTCGCCCGGCAACTGCTGGACGTGCCGGACCTGACGGTGGTGACCAACTCGGTGCGGGTGGCGGACGTCTTCCACTCCGCGGGGCCGGCGCCCGGCGACCCGCACGCCGCACACGGGGCGACGGTGGTGCTCACCGGCGGGGTGCGGACCCCGTCGGACTCGCTGGTCGGGCCGGTGGCGGACGCGGCGATCCGGTCACTCCACTTCGACGTGCTGTTCCTCGGCGTGCACGGCATCGCGCCGCACGCCGGGCTGTCGACGCCCAATCTCGCGGAGGCGGAGACGAACCGCCGGTTCGTGGGGTCGGCGCGCCGCGTGGTGGTGGTCGCGGATCACACCAAGTGGGGGACGGTGGGGCTCAGTTCGTTCGCACGGCTGTCGGTCGTCGACACCCTGGTGACGGACGGCGGGCTGTCGGACGCGACGCGCGCGGAGATGGCGGAGCACCTTCCGGGACTGCTCGTGGCCGGCGAGGAGGCGGACCGGAGCGCCTGACGGGCACACGTGGCACCGGCGGGAGGCCGGGGCCCGCCCGCCTGCCGCTCACCCCGGCGCCCACCCCGCCCGCTCGCTCCAGCGCCCGGTGGCGAGCAGGGCGTCGAGCGTCGCGGCGTACGGGGCGATGTCCATGTCCTGCTCGGCGAGCCAGGCATCGGAGTAGTACTTGTCGAGGTAGCGGTCGCCGGGGTCGCAGAGCAGGGTGACCACGGAGCCGGTGCGCCCGGCCGCGCGCATCTCGGCGACGATCTTGAACGCGCTCCACAGCCCGGTGCCGGTGGAGCCGCCCGCCCTGCGCCCGATGGCGCGTTCCAGCAGTCGTACCGCTGCGACCGTCGCGGCGTCCGGCACCTTCATCATCCGGTCGACGGCACCGGGCACGAAGCTGGGCTCCATCCGGGGCCGGCCGATCCCCTCGATGCGGGAGGCGCGGTGGCTCACCACCCCGGGGTCGTCGTTGACCCAGCCGTCGAAGAAGCAGGAGTTCTCCGGGTCGGCGACGCAGATGCGGGTGTCGTACTGCTGGTAGCGCACGTAGCGGGCGAGGGTGGCCGAGGTGCCGCCGGTGCCGGCCGTCGCGACGATCCAGGCGGGTTCGGGGTACCGCTCGAGGCGCAGCTGCTGGTAGATCGACTCGGCGATGTTGTTGTTCCCGCGCCAGTCGGTGGCCCGTTCGGCGTAGGTGAACTGGTCCATGTAGTGGCCGCCGGTCTCCGCCGCGAGGGCGGCGGAGACCTCGTACACCGTGCGCGGGTCGTCCACGAGGTGGCACCGGCCGCCGTGGAACTCGATGAGCCGGGTCTTCTCGGTGCTGGTGGTACGCGGCATCACGGCGATGAACGGCACGCCGATCAGCCCGGCGAAGTAGGCCTCCGAGACGGCGGTGGATCCGCTGGACGCCTCGACGACGGGCCGGCCGGGCCGGATCCAGCCGTTGCACAGGGCGTGCAGGAAGAGGGACCGGGCCAGGCGGTGCTTGAGGCTGCCGGTGGGATGCGTCGACTCGTCCTTGAGGTACAGGTCGATGCCCCACTCCTGGGGCAGCGGGAAGCTCAGCAGGTGGGTGTCGGCGCTGCGCGCGCCCTCGGCGCGGACCTTGCGGACGGCGTCGGCGAGCCAGGTGCGATGGGCGGGGTCGCTGCGGTCCACGTCTGCGGTGCTCATCGGGCGAGCATAAGCGGGCCTGCGGGGGCCACCGCCGGGGGCCCGGAGGGATGCGGAGTGCGGTGGCGGGGTAGCAGTGCGATGAGCGACGAGGGGTGGTGCGGCATGGGTGAGGCCGACTACGTGGCGACCGGCGTGCGGATCGGGCGCCTGCTGCGCTCGCTGACCCGGGCGGGACGGGTGCTGGTGCGCAACGGCCGGCTGGAGCTGCTGACCAGCTACGGCCGGGAGATCGACAGCGCACCGCTGGAGCGGGTGCGGATCAGCGGCGGCGGCTGGTACGGCGGGCGGCGCGCGCTGGCCACCGTGGACGGGACGCGCTACCTGCTGCGGCTGGGGCTGGGGCACCGCGACCGGCTGCTGCACGCGGTGCGGACCGCGCGGGCCAAGGACGCCGCGGAGCGGGGCGTCCTCGGCGGCTGACGCCCCGGACGGATGTCCCGATTTGCGGGCGGACGGGCACGGACGCACCCTGAAGGGCGTGGCGTACGGCCGGATGCGGCGTACGCCTCAGTGATCCCCTCCGGCGTTTTCCATCGGGCCCTCCTCCTTCCTGGGAGTCGCAGTGGTGATGAGTCGAGACAGCAGGCCGAGCAGGCACTGCGCGGTCGAGTTCCAGGCGCTGCCCTCGCGGATCGGCCAGGTCCGCAGGATCGTTTCTGCACAACTGCGCTACTGGCATCTCGATCCGCTGATCGACCGGGTGGCCCTCGGCCTGACCGAGCTGCTGGCGAACGTCCACCAGCACGCCGGGCCGGACAAGCACTGCACGGTCGAGATGGTCTTCCTGTGGGACCGGCTCACGGTCTCGGTGCGCGACCACGACCCGCAGCTGCCGAGCCTGCGCGTGTCGGACACCTCGGCCACCCACGGCAGGGGGCTGGCTCTGGTGGCGGCGCTGAGTGACAGCTGGGGCATCCGCGAGCAGCACGACGGCTCGGGCAAGGTCGTCTGGTTCACCCTCCCCGCACCGTTCACGGCACCCGCCGAGCCGGCGTTCGAGACGGCCGCCGCCGAGGCCCGCCCGGAGGCGGCGGGCAGTCGGGCGGCGGCGGTGCCGGCGGCCGTACCCGCGGCGGACGGCGCGGGGCCCGCACCCCTCGGGGAGCGGCGGCCCCGCGCCCAGCACGCCTGAGCGGGCGCGCGCAGCGGTCGGCCCGCCCTCGGCTCAGGCCGGTCCGCCCTTGCTCTCGTTGAGGACGGACAGCCGCAGCCAGTACTCGTCCTCGTCGATCTCGCCCGCGGCGAAACGGCGTGCCAGCAGCCCGGTCGCGCCGTCCTTCGCCTCCCCGGTGCCCCGCCCCTGCCAGGGCGGTCCGCCGTGCCAGGGGCCGCGTCCGCGACGCGGGAGGACACGGCGCAGCAGCAGGACGGCCCCGGCGATCACGGCCGCCCAGAGCAGGGGGAGGAGCAGGATCCAGGGTCCGGGGCCGCCGTCGCCCCAGTGCGCCAGAGTGTTCATACCGATCGGCTCCTTCGGTCGCGGTGTGTGCGTCGCTTCCGAGAGTGGCATCGGCACGCCTGCGGCGTCGTCGTACGGCGGGCGGCCGTCCGGCTGCACCCGGCGGAGTAGCCGGCCCGCGCGGTGACGCCCCGGACGTACGGGCGGCGCCGCGTGAACCGCCGGCCGGGAGCCGGTTCGGGAACCCGGTTCGGGAGCCGCCTCAGGAGCCGGACGGGGGCGTCTCCACGAGGCGCACGGCGATGCCCGTGTGCGGGCGTTTGCCGAAGCGGAGCAGCGCGCCCCCGGAGTCGACGAGCCGGAACTTCCAGCCGTACTTGCCGGCCATCGCCCGCCGGACCCGGCGCAGCCCGGCGGCGTCCTCCAGCAGCCGCGCGGTGCCCGGCACGGCCGCCGCGCCGTCGTCGATCCGGCCGCGCACGTCGCACGGGGTGACGGTGACGTGCGTGTCGTTGCGCAGCCGCTTCACCTTGCCGCTGTCGCTGCGGGTCCACACCAGCAGTTCGTCGCCGTCGCGCACGGCCCAGACCGGGGTGGGCACCGGGGTGCCGCTGCGGCGGTGGGTCGCGAGGCTCACGTACTCGTGGTCGCCGAGGAGTCGAGAAGACATGCGGCGAGCCTACTTCCCCTGCCGCGGCGCGGTTTCGAGGTCCCGGCGCATGCAGAGCCTCGGCCAGCGGTCGAGCCCGGCGGCCGCCTCCCGGGCGCGCAGGCGGCGCAGCCCCGGCGTCTCCTCGTGCGGGGCGAGCGGGCGGAAGCCGCAGCGCCGGTAGTAGGGCGCGTTCCAGGGGACGTCGGCGAAGGTGGTGAGGGTGAGCGCGGGCAGGCCGTCGGCCACCGCACGGACCGCCGCACGCTCGAGCAGGGCACGGCCGATGCGCTGCCGCGCGTGGTCGGGACGGACGGAGACCTGCTCGATGTGCAGGCAGCCGTCGACGACCTCGAGCAGGGCGTAGGCCACGGGCGGGCCGTCCTCCCGGTCACGGGCCACCAGGAGGCCGCCGGAGAGCAGGAACGGGCGCAGGTCCTCCGGGGCGGGCGGGGTGTCGTCGGCGACGGCGTCCATGCCGAGGGCGCGGAACGCCTCGCCCGCGGCCGCCTCGAGGCCGGGCAGCGCCGGCAGATCCCGCTCGGCCCCGGGCCCGATGTGCCACGGCGGCCCGTTCCCGGCCGGGCCGGTGGCGGGGCCGGTCACGCCGTGGCTCCCAGCGTGCCCAGCGGGTCGTCCAGGACGGGCTGCCAGGCCAGTTCGGCGGCGCCGACGAGACTGTTGTGGTCCAGCGAGCAGGCCAGCACCGGTACGCCTCCGCTGCGGCCCCACAGGCTGCGGTCGGCGACCACGGACCGCAGCAGGTCGCCGTCGGTCTCCACCAGCACGCGGTGCAGGCCGCCGAGGACGATGCGATCGGGGTTGAGGATGTTGACCAGCCCGGCGAGGCCGAGTCCGAGGCGTCCGATCAGCGTCTCCACCGCCGACCGCACGGCGGGGTCGCGGGCGTACTCGGCGTGGATGAGGGTGCGTGCCTGCTCCAGCAGCGACACCTCGGGTCCGGGGGCGCGCCCTGCGGCCTCCAGGAGGGCGAGCGGGTCGGTCTCCACGTCCAGGCAGCCCCGGCTTCCGCAGTGGCAGGGCCGGCCCTCCGGGTCGACGGTCAGGTGGCCGACCTCCAGGGCGAGCCCCGAACTACCGCTGTGCAGGCGGCCGTCGAGGACCAGTGCGCCGCCGACGCCGCGGTGGCCGGTACCGACGACGAGCAGGTGCTGGGCGCCGCGCCCCGCGCCGTGCCGGTGCTCGGCGAGGGCGGCGAGGTTGACGTCGTTCGCGGCGTGGCCCGCGGCGGGGGTGCCGGGCCGCGGGCCGTCGACGCCGGCTTCGGCGAGGCAGCGGGTGAAGAGGTCGCGGACGGGGGCGCCGGGCTTCCAGGACAGGTGCAGCGGGTTCAGGGCCGTGCCCTCGGGCTCGGCGACCGCGGAAGGCACGGCGAGGCCGGCTCCGACGCACCGGCGCCCGGTCTCGCGCAGCAGCGCGGCTCCGGCTTCGACGACCTCGCCGAGAACCTGGGCGGGGTCGGCGTCCACGGTCATGCAGCCGGGGGCGGTGGCCACGATGCGGCCGCCGAGCCCGACGAGTGCGGCGCGGAAGCCGTCGGCGTGCACCTGCGCGGCCAGCACGACCGGGCCGTCCGGGTCGACGGCGAGGCGGTGCGAGGGACGGCCCTGGGAGCCGACGGCGGCTCCGGGACTGGAGTCCACGGTGATCAGTCCGAGCGCCTCGAGTTCGGCCGCGACGGCGCCGGCGGTCGCCCGGGTCACGCCGAGTTCGGCGGTCAGCACCGCCCGCGTGGGCGCCCGGCCGGTGTGCACGAGTGCGAGCGCCGGACCGAGGGCGCCCCGGCCCCTGTCCAGCCTTGTTGTACGCGTCTGGGTCACCCCTCTATTCTGGCTTTGTGCCGCACATAAACAAACTCCGGTCCGGTCGTGTCGGCGAGGAGGGGGACCGCATGCGCGCGGACGCCCCCGTCACCGCCCCGGGACCGGCCCGCCTCCGCACCGCCCTGACCGCCTTCTTCGCCCTCGACGGCTTCCTCTTCGCCGGGTGGGTCGTCCGCATCCCGGCCGTCAAGGCGCAGACCGGCGCCTCGGCCGGCGAACTCGGCCTGGCGCTGCTGGGCGTGTCGGCCGGGGCGGTGGCCACCATGATGCTCACCGGGCGGCTGTGCGGACGGTTCGGCAACCACCGCGTCACCGTCACGTCCGCGGCGCTCGTCTCGCTGGGCATCGCACTCCCCCCGCTCACCCACTCCGCCCTGGCGCTGGGCCTGGTGCTGCTGGTCTTCGGCAGCGCGTACGGCGCGATCAACGTAGCGATGAACAGCGCGGCCGTCGACCTGGTGGCCGCCCTGCGACGACCCGTGATGCCCGGATTCCACGCGGCGTTCAGCCTCGGCGGGATGCTCGGTGCCGGCCTGGGCGGGCTGGTGGCCGGCTCGCTGTCGGCGACCAGCCATCTCCTGCTGCTCGCCGTGATCGGGCTGGCGGTGACGGCTGTGGCCGGACGCGCCCTGCTCTCCCGGCCCGCCCCTCCCCCGGCGGCCGGGCGCAGCGGCCCGCCGTCGACGGGCGCGGGACGGAACGGCCCGGAAGGTTCGGGCGGTTCGGGCGCCTCGGACGGTCCCGGCGGTTCGCACCGCGGCGTCGTCGCCGTCCTGGGCCTGATCGCCCTGTGCACGGCGTACGGCGAGGGCGCGCTCGCCGACTGGAGCGCCCTGCATCTGACCCAGTCCCTCGGCGCCGGCCCGGGCCTCGCGGCCGCCGGATACGCGGTGTTCGCGCTGGCGATGACCGTGGCCGGCTCAGCGGTACGGCCCTGCTCCAGCGCCTGGGGCAGGTGCGGGCGCTGGTGGCCGGCGGGGCCACGGCGGCGGCGGGCATGCTGCTGGGCGCGCTGGCGCCGAACGTGTGGCTGGCCCTCGCCGGGTTCGTGGTCACCGGCCTGGGACTGGCCAACATCTTCCCGGTCGCGATCGGCCGGGCCGGCGCCCTGGCCGGGCCGCGCGGAGTGGCCGCCGCCTCCACGCTGGGATACGGAGGCATGCTGGTCGGCCCGGTCGCCATCGGCTTCGTCGCCGAATGGACGTCCCTCACGGCGGCGCTCACCACGGTGGCTGCGCTCGCCGCCGTCGCCGCCGCGGTGGCCTGCGCCGCGCGCCGGGTGATCTGAGCCGGCGCGCACCGGGGCCGACGGGTACCGAACCGCCGTGCCGTGCGCGT
The DNA here is from genome assembly GCF_000426325.1 of Streptomyces sp. CNS606. Classification (NCBI taxonomy): domain Bacteria; kingdom Bacillati; phylum Actinomycetota; class Actinomycetes; order Kitasatosporales; family Streptomycetaceae; genus Streptomyces; species Streptomyces sp. CNS606. The sequence continues at coordinate 80,096 of NZ_AUFD01000022.1, read as the reverse complement.
CGCCGGCGGACCGGACGGGCAGAATCGGGGCATGGAGACCGCCGCGTACATCGACACGCTCGAGAGCGAGGGCGCCGCCCTGCTCGCCGCCGCCGAGCGCGCCGGCCCGGACGCCGAGGTGCCGTCGTGCCCCGGCTGGCGGGTGCGCGACCTGGTGCTGCACACCGGCAACGTGCACCGCTGGGCGGGCGGTTACGTCACCGAGGCACGTGCCGAACCGCGCCCGATCGGCGAGGAGAGCGTCACGGACGCCGAACTGGCCGCGTGGTTCCGGGACGGGCACCGGCGGCTCACCGGCTGCCTGCGGGAAGCCCGCGAGGACCTGGAGTGCTGGTCGTTCCTCGACGGCTCCCCCTCCGCCCGGGCGTTCTGGGCGCGCCGGCAGGCACACGAGACCTGCGTCCACCGGGTGGACGCCGAACTGGCCGCGGGGGCCGAACTCGGCCCGTTGACGGCGGAGTTCGCCGCAGACGGCATCGACGAGCTACTGACCGGCTTCCACACCCGGCCCCGCAGCCGGGTGCGCAGCGAGCGGCCTGTGACGCTCGCGGTCCGCGCGTCCGACCTGCCGGGGGGCGCGTGGACCGTACGGATGTCCCAGCTGCCGCCCGCGGTGGAGCGCGGCGCGGACGGGGAGACCGACTGCCGGCTGAGCGGGCCCGCGGCCACGCTCTACCTCGCCCTGTGGAACCGGCTGCCGTACGGCGACGGGGTGCGCATCGAGGGGGACGCCTCCGTGGCAACGCTGTGGCAGCAGACCTCGGCGATCGGCTGACCGGGCGGACACCCCGGCGAGCTACCGGTCAGTAACTTCGTGGTAGCGTCGGAGCATGCAGAAGATCCTGTCCAGCCCGCGCGGTCTGCGCCGGGCGCTGACCTGGTGGCCGCCGTACCGCGGTGCGGGCATCAGGGTGCTGGAGATCGCCGACGACTGGAGCACCGCCCTGGTGCGGCTCCGGCTGGGCAGGCTCAACCGCAACTACTTCGGCACCCACTTCGGCGGGTCGCTGTACTCGATGAGCGACCCGTTCTTCGCGCTGCTCGCCGTGCACCGGCTGGGCCGGGACTACATTGTGTGGGACAAGGCCGCCGAGATCGAGTACGTCTCCCCCGGCCGCGGCGACGTCTTCGCGCGCTTCACCGTCACCGAGGACCGGCTGGAGGAGATCCGCAAAGAGACCGCGGACGGCGACAAGGCCCTGCCCTGGTTCGAGGCCGAGATCACGGCCGGTGACGGAACGGTGGTGGCGCGGGTGCGCAAGCAGCTGTACGTGCGGCGCAAGCAGTCCCGTTCCTGACCGGACCCCTCCGGTGGAGCGGGGACATGCCGGGGCACGGCGCCGGGTGGCACAATGCCCCCATGGAGGCGGAGCAGCAGGCAGGAGGGGCCCGGCGGGCGGACGGTCGCGGGCCGCGTCCGCAGGCCGAACGTGAGGCCGCGGCGGTGGAGATCGTCTTCGCGCTGCTCAGCGGAGGTCTGCTGGCCGGGCTGGTGTTCCTGGCGGTGGCGTCACCGACGCTGTTCGACGGCGCCTCCGACGGCTGGCTGCGGACGGCGCAGTGGCTGGGTTCGTGGGTCTTCATCCTCCGCGTGGTGTGGGTGCTGGTGAAGTGGCACGAGCGCCGGGAGGCGGCCGCTCAGCCGAGCCAGCCCGGCCGGACCAGCCCCGACTCGTAGGCCAGCACCACCAGTTGGGCCCGGTCCCGGGCGCCCAGCTTCACCATGGCCCGGCTGACGTGGGTCTTCGCCGTGAGCGGTGAGACGACCAGGCGCCGGGCGATCTCCTCGTTGGACAGCCCCAGCCCGACCAGGGTCATGACCTCGCGCTCCCGCTCGGTCAGCCCGGCGAGCGCGGTGGCGGCGTCCGGCTCCTTGGACCGGGCGGCGAACTCGGCGATCAGCCGGCGGGTGACCCCGGGCGAGAGCAGGGCGTCTCCCTGCACCCCGGCGTGCACGGCGCGGACGAGTTCGTCCGGTTCGGTGTCCTTGACCAGGAAGCCGGAGGCGCCGGCGCGGATCGCCTCGAAGACGTACTCGTCGAGTTCGAAGGTGGTGAGCATGACGACCTTCACCGCACCCAGCGCCGGGTCCTCGGTGATGCGGCGGGTGGCGGCGAGGCCGTCGAGCACGGGCATGCGGATGTCCATCAGCACCAGATCGGGGGCGAGTTCCCGCACCCGGGCCAGCGCCTCCTGGCCGTCGGCAGCCTCCCCCGCGACCTCCAGGCCGGGCTGCGCGTCGAGCAGGGCGCGGAAGCCCGCCCGCACCAGCGACTGGTCGTCGGCGAGCAGGACGCGGATCACGGTGTCTCCTCTCGTGGCCCGGTGCGGTGCGCCGCCGAACCCGTGGGCAGTAGGGCCCGCACCCGGAAGCCGCCGTCCGGGCGCGGACCGGCCTCGATGCGGCCGCCGAGCACGGCCGCCCGCTCCCGCATACCGGCCAGGCCGTTGCCTCCCGAGGTGCCGCCGTCCGGCCCGTCCGCTCCGCACGGCGGACCGTCGTCGTCGACGGTGATCTCCAGCGTCCCCGGCCGGTGGACGAGTCGCACCCGGGCGGTGCGCGCAGCGGAATGCCGCACGACGTTGGTCAGCGCCTCCTGGACGATCCGGAAGGCCGCCAGATCCGCGCCGGGCGGCAGCGGCGCCGCCTCGCCCACCGTTTCGGTGGTGACCCGCAGTCCGGCTCCCGCCGCCTGCTCGGCCAGTTCGGGCAGGCGTTCCAGCCCGGGGGCCGGCGCACGCGGTGCGGCGCCCGGGGTACGCAGGGTGTCCAGCACCTGGCGCACCTCGCCCAGCGCCTCCTTGCTGGCGGACTTGATGGTGGTGAGCGCGCTGCGGGCCTGTTCGGGATCGGAGTCCAGGAGGGCGAGACCCACTCCGGCCTGCACGTTGATCACCGAGATGCTGTGGGCGAGGACGTCGTGCAGTTCGCGGGCGATCCGCAGCCGTTCCTCGTCGGCACGGCGCTGCTCGGCGCGTGCGCGCTCCTCCCGCTCCCGCGCCCACTGCTCCCGGCGCACCCGCGCCAGTTCGGCGACCGGCACGACCACGGCGAGCCAGGCGCCGATCACGAGCGCCTGGAGCAGCGGGGTGCCGGAGTCGCCCTCGGGCGGCAGCCACGGGTGGAGCCAGAGCCCGACGGCGAGGTGTCCGGCCCACAGCGCGCCGAGGGCCGTCCACGCGGCGAGGCGGTGCCCGGAGACCACGGCGGAGAACGCGGCGACGACGACGCTGAGGAACACCGGGCCGTACGGATAGCCGGCCGCGAGGTAGACCAGGCAGACGACCGCCACCGCGCACACCGTGAAACGCGGCAGGCGGAGGCGGAGCAGCAGCAGCGCGGGCCCGGCGAGCAGCAGCAGCCGGGCGAGGAGGTCCAGCGGCTCCCGCCCGGTCTGGCCCTCGGCCGCGAAGTGCGCACCGGCCATCGTGAAGACGGCCAGGAACAGGGCGGAACGCCACGGGATGCGGGCGTCGGGACGGGCCGGCTCCGGCGGACGCCGCCAGGGCGGGCCACCGCGGGGGCGGTGCCGCAGGAGGGCTCGGTGCATGTCCGCCACGCTAGCGCCGGCCGCCCCCGCCCGGCGTCCGCCGCTCGCGGTGCCCTCGGCTACTCCCCCGGGAGTACGCGGGACCCGGCGCGGGGCCGTCCGGTGGTGCCGGTCAGCCCTTGGAGTCCACGGTTCCAGCGGGTTCCGCGGGTCCGGCGGGTTCCGGGGCCGGGTCGGGGCGGTCCATGGCGTCCAGCGCACGGCGTGCGACCGGATGAGTGCGGACGATCTCGGTCAGCGAGGTCGCGCCGCGGGTGATGCGGGCGAACGCCGTCCAGGCGGGCCGGAAGCCGGTGAGCGCGGCGTGCAGCAGACCGGGGCGACGGGCGAAGACCGTGAACATCCGGCGGCCGATGCTCATCTCGACGCCGAGACCGGCCTTCACCGCGAACGTGTAGTTGAGCGCCTGCCGCCGGGTGTCCACGGCGTCGTGCGCCTCCGCGATGCGCACCGCCCACTCGCCCGCCAGGCGGCCGGACCGGAGAGCGAAGGAGATGCCTTCGCGCGTCCAGGGTTCCAGCAGGCCGGCGGCGTCGCCGCACACCAGCACCCGGCCGCGGGACAGCGGCGAGTCGTCGGTGCGGCAGCGCGTCAGGTGACCGGAGGAGATGCTGGGTTCGAAACCGGCCAGGCCGAGGCGGCCGATGAAGTCGTCCAGGTACCGCTTGGTGGCGGCGCCCTCGCCGCGCGCGGAGATGACGCCGACGGTGAGGGTGTCGCCCTTGGGGAACACCCAGCCGTAACTGCCCGGCAGCGGGCCCCAGTCGATGAGGACCCGGCCCGCCCAGTCCTCGGCGACGCTGTCCGGCACCGGGATCTCCGCCTCCAGGCCCAGGTCGACCTGGTCGAGCTTCACACCGACGTGCGCGCCTATCCGGCCCGCGCTGCCGTCCGCGCCGACCACGGCCCGGGCGAGTACGGGCTCCTCCTCCCCCGCGAGCACCACGGCGACCGTCCGCCGGTCCGGGACGAGCGGTCCGTGCTGCTCGACGCGGGAGACGGACACCCCGGTGCGCAGCACGGCGCCGGCGTCCACCGCCGACTCCACCAGCGCGTGGTCGAACTCGGGGCGGTTGAGGAGGCCGAACAGCATCCGGCGGGAACGGCGGGTGCGGGTGAGGCGGCCGTTCAGGGAGAAGGTGACGGCGTGCACCCGGTCGCGCAGGGGCAGTTCGAAACCGGGCGGCAGCGCGTCGCGGGAGAGACCCACGATGCCGCCGCCGCAGGTCTTGTAGCGCGGCAGTTCGGCCTTCTCCAGCAGCAGGACCCGGCGTCCGGCGACGGCGGCGGCGTACGCGGCGGAGGCACCCGCGGGACCCGCACCGATCACGACGACGTCCCACACGGTCCGCTCCGTCTCGCTGTCCCCGGCTCCGTTCTCGCTGCTCACGCTGCTCAGGCTCCCGTTCTCTTCACGTCTGCGCGGTGTCGCGACCGCATCCTACGGCGCCCGGCCCGCCGGCCGGGCTGTGGGAGGATCGGCCGCGACCGCCGCCCACGTGTGCCTCCTCCGCACACCCGTGCCCAACGTCGCCCCCGCAAGGAGCGTTCCCATGCCGCAGAGCCCCCTCGCCGCCACCGTCGCGTCGCTGATGCCGCGCGCCAGGGAGGAGCTCGCCGAGCTGGTGGCCTTCCCGTCGGTCGCCGATCCCGAGCAGTTCCCGCGCAGCGGGTGCGAGGCGGCGGCCGTCTGGGTGGCGGACGCGCTCCGCGCCGAGGGCTTCGAGGACGTGGCGCTGCTGGACACCCCCGACGGCACGCAGTCGGTGTACGGGCACCTGCCCGGCCCGGAGGGCGCGCCGACCGTGCTGCTCTACGCGCACTACGACGTGCAGCCGCCGCTGGACCCGGACGGCTGGGACTCCCCGCCGTTCGAACTCACCGAACGGGAGGACGGCCGCTGGTACGGGCGGGGCGCCGCCGACTGCAAGGGCGGCCTGATCATGCACCTGACGGCGCTGCGGGCGCTGAAGGAGGACGGCGGCGTCCCGGTGGGCGTCAAGGTCGTCGTGGAGGGCTCGGAGGAGCAGGGCACCGGAGGGCTGGAGCGCTACGCCGAGGCGCACCCGGAGCTGCTGGCCGCGGACACGGTCGTGATCGGCGACACCGGCAACTTCCGGGCAGGGCTGCCGACCGTCACCGCCTCGCTGCGCGGCATGGCGATGGTGCGGGTGCAGGTCGACACCCTCGCGGGCAACCTGCACTCCGGCCAGTTCGGCGGCGCCGCGCCGGACGCGCTGGCGGCGCTGATCCGGCTGCTGGACTCGCTGCGCGGCGAGGACGGCTCGACCACGGTCGACGGGATGGACGCGTCGGCCGCCTGGGACGGCCTCGCGTACCCCGAGGAGGACTTCCGGCGCGACGCCCGGGTGCTCGACGGCGTCGGGCTGATCGGCTCCGGCACCGTCGCGGACCGGCTCTGGGCACGCCCGGCGGTGACCGTGCTGGGCATCGACTGCCCGCCGGTGGTCGGCGCCACGGGGTCGGTGCAGGCATCCGCGCGGGCGCTGGTGAGCCTGCGCGTACCGCCGGGCACGGACGCCGCGAAGGCGGCCGAACTGCTGGTCTCCCACCTGGAAGCGCACGTGCCGTGGAGCGCGCGGGTGTCGGTGGAGCAGGTCGGCCGGGGGCAGCCGTTCGCGGCCGACACCTCCAGCCCGGCGTACACGGCGATGGCCGCGGCGATGCGGGAGGCGTACGACGGCGTCGAGATGGCGACGGCCGGCCAGGGCGGGTCGATCCCGCTGTGCAGCACCCTCGCCTCGCTCTACCCGGAGGCCGAGATCCTGCTGATCGGGCTGAGCGAGCCGGAGGCGCAGATCCACGCCGTGAACGAGAGCGTGTGCCCGCGGGAGCTCCGCTCGCTGGCGCTGGCGGAGGCGCTGTTCCTGCAGCGGTACGCCGCCGCCCGCGGCTGACCGGCCCGGCGTGAGGCCCGGCCGCCGCGATGCGGAGGCAGGCGGAGGCGGGCGGCGGCAGGGATGCGGATGACGCGACGTCAGCGGACGCCGGTCAGGCGGGCGTAGGCGACGACGTTGCCCTGGTAGCCGGTCTCCTCGGCGTAGCCGCCGCCGCAGGTGATGACGCGCAGCTCGGCGCGACCGGTGTCGCGGTAGACCCGGTCGCCGGGGAACGCCTCCTTCCGGTGCAGCTCGACCGCGTACACGGTGAACACGGCGGTGCGGCCGTCCTCCCGCGCCACGCGGACCTCGGATCCGCGCTGCACGGCGCCGAGCCGGAAGAAGACGGCGGGTCCGGACGCGTTGTCGACGTGGCCGACGACGACGGCGGTGCCGCGTTCGCCGGGTGTGGCGGCGCCCTCGTACCAGCCGGCGAGGTTCTCCGCCTGCGGCGGCGGCACCTCCAGCAGGCCCTTCGGCCCGAGGCCCACGGGGGTCACGGGGGCGTCCACGCCGGCGGCGGGGATGACCACCCGCCGGGGAGGCGAGGCGGCGATCGGGGCGCGCGCCGGCAGGAGCCGGCGGGCACCGTCCCCGGTCCGGTGGTCCGTGGACGGCTCACCGGGAGGGGTGGCCGCGGACCGGGCCGCCGCGGGGTCCGGCTGCGGCGGCCGGGGCGGCGCGTCGGTTCCGGTGCGGATCAGCGTCAGGCCGATCACCAGGGCGAACGCGGCGGCCCCGACCGCGGACCGTCCGCCGCGGGGCAGCAGGTCCTGCGCGTGCCGCAGCAGTTCGCGGAACGGGGAGCGGTCGTCGTCCATGCGCGCGGTGCACCGTCCTGGCTCGGGGCGGCCGTCACCGTCACGCTAGGGCGGGCGCCCGCCGCCCGCGAGCGGTGCGCGTCCGTACCGCGTACGCGGGAGGCGCCCCCGGGGACCCCGGGGATTCCCGGGGACCCCGAAAGACGGTGCCCGCCCTGCGCGGCGGCTCGACGCGCTCAGACGCCGACGGGCACGCCGCCCTCCAGGTTGAGCGTGGTGCCGCGCTCCCGGGCGCGCAGAGCCCAGGTCAGGCGGCGGTGCCGGACAGGCGGCAGCAGTCCGGCCGCTTCGGACTCGGTCGCGAAGCGCCAGCCGCGCAGCTCGGCGGCGGGGAGCAGCACCTCGGCGGCGCGGGGCGCGGGGAGCAGTCCGCCGTCGAAGAGCAGCCGGAGGCCGCCGAAGCCTGGCGGCTTGGGCTGCTCCCAGTCGACGAGCAGCAGCCGCGGTACGGCGGCGAGTTCGATGCCGAGTTCCTCCGCGACCTCCCGCATGCCGGCCCGGGCGGGTGGTTCGCCGTGCTCGACGATCCCGCCGGGGAACTCCCAGCCGGGCTTGTAGGTGGGGTCGACGAGCAGGACCCGGTCGTCCTCGTCGAAGAGCAGCACCCCGGCGGCGAGCGTCTCGGCCGACGGCTCCGGCGTCTGCACGATGCCCGGCGAGCCGGCCCCGGCGCCGACGGCCTCTGCGACCAGCGCGGCGACGTCCGCGGGCGTCCGGCCTGCGGTGTCCACGGTGTGCGCGTCCGCCGTCAGCCAGGGCAGGGCCGCCTCGTACGCGGCCCACTGACCCGGCCACCGTGTGGACGACGCGCCGGTCTGTTCCGCCTCCGGTGCGCGGCTCGCGGCACGGGCCCGCAGCGTCGTCCCGTCGCAGTGCAGCAGCACGTGGCAGACCGGTATGCGGCGGGCGGCGAGCGCCCCGAATATCTCGTCGCGGTGGTCCTGCCGCAGCAGCGACACCGGGGTGACCAGCGGGCCGGGCACCTCGGTGAGGAGCGCGGCGGCGCCGTCCGCCAGGAGGCGGCGCCAGGAACGGAGTTCACGCACGTCGTCGGCCGCCCGGTCCGGGGGCAGCATGCTGCGCAGGCCCGGGCCGAGCAGTTCGGGGTCGTAGAGCGTGCTCCCGGGAAGCAGGTCGAGCAGTTCGTGCGCCGTGGTGGTCTTGCCCGCGCCGGACGCGCCGTTCAACCAGACGATCACAGATCCCCCTCTTCCTCGCCCCCCGTTCTCGACCTCCCTACGGTGCCCGCTCCACCCCGTGCGGGAAACGCACCGGCGCACCTCCGGCGCCCGGCCCGGGAGCCCGCACGCCCCCGTACCGGTCGGCCTGACGGGCCCCGGCGGCTCAGCCGTCCTGGCGCAGCAGGGTGCGGGCTGCCGCGGCGGCGCCGATCAGGCCGGCGTCGGTGCCGGTGGCCGCGGGCACGACGCTCAGCCCTCGCACGAAGGACAGCGTGGCGAAATCCTCCAGCGCCGCCCGCAGCGGCGCGAACAGCACCTCTCCGGCCCCGGCGACTCCGCCGCCGATCACCGCGACCTCGATCTCGACCAGCGCCGCGGTCGCGGAGATCGCGGCCGCCAGCGCGCGGGCCGCGCGGGTGTAGGCGGCGGTGGCGACGGGGTCGCCCTCCCGGGCGGCGGCGGCCACGCCGGCGGCGCCCGCGTCCTGACCGGGCCGGGGCCGCCATCCCCCCGCGCGGGCGTGCCGGGCGATCGCGGTGCCGCTGGCCAGGCCCTCCACGCAGCCGCGGGCGCCGCACGGACAGGACTCGCCGTCGAGCGCGACGCTGATGTGGCCGATGTGACCGGCGTTGCCGGTGGGGCCCGGGTGGAGGCGGCCGTCGAGGACCAGGCCGCCGCCCACCCCGGTCGACACCACCATGCACAGCGCGGAGCGGTGGCCGCGGGCGGCGCCCACCAGGTGCTCGGCCGCGGTCATCGCCACGCCGTCGCCGACGAGGGTGACCGGCAGCGGCCCGGTGGACCGCCGCACGCCGTCGACCAGCGGGTGGTCCCGCCAGCCGGGGATGTTGACCGGGCTGACGGTGCCGTTGCGGGCGTCGACCGGCCCGGCGCTGCCGATGCCCACGGCGTCCACCCGGGGCCACAGGGGGCTCGCGGCGAGGTGGTCGAGGACCTCGCTCACCGCCGCCATCACCCGCTCGCCGCTCTCCTGTGCGGGGGTGGGGCGCAGCACGCGGGCGAACAGCGCGCCGTCGCCGTCCACGAGAGCGCCGGCGATCTTGGTGCCGCCGATGTCCAGGGCGGCGACGAGGTCGTGGGGCATGGCGGTGCGGGTCTCCGGAGGTGAGCGGGCGGACGGGTCGGCGCTCCAGTATGACAACGTTGTCCAGTTCCGTGCACGGCCCGGAGTATGCTGCTCCCGCATCTGCGCGCCCGTGTCGTCGGCGCGTGACGACGACACGACGAGGACGGGATGCCGTGGCCGAGCCGACCCCGCCGCACTCCCGTCCGGGCTTCCCCCGTCCGGCCGCCGTCCGCCCCGCCGGGCGGCCGACGATGAAGGACGTGGCCGCACACGCCCGGGTCGGCCTGAAGACGGTCTCGCGGGTGGTCAACGGCGAGGACGGCGTGGCACCGGACACCCGGCTGCGGGTATGCGCGTCCATCGACGCACTCGGCTTCCGCCGCAACGACGGCGCGCGCCTGCTGCGCCAGGGCCGCACGGCGAGCATCGGGATGGTGCTGGAAGACCTCGCCGACCCGTTCTACGCGCCGCTCGTCCGGGCCGTGGAGGAGGCCGCCCGCGCCCACGGGGCTCTGCTGATCAACGGCTCCAGTGCCGAGGACCCGGAACGCGAACGGGAGCTGGTGCTGGCCCTGTGCGCGCGGCGGGTGGACGGCCTGGTGGTGGTGCCGGCGGGCGACGACCACCGCTATCTGCGGCCCGAGATGGACGCCGGCGTGGCCACCGTCTTCGTGGACCGCTCCCCCGGCCTGCTGGACGCCGACGTGGTGCTCAGCGACAACGCCGGCGGCGCGCGCGAGGGCACCGCCCACCTCATCGCGCACGGGCACCGGCGCATCGGTTTCCTGGGCGACCGGCCGGACATCCAGACGGCGGCCGAGCGGCTGCGCGGCTACCGCGCCGCCATGGCGGACGCCGGCCTGCCGGTCGACCCGGCGTGGGTCTCCCTGGGACCCACGGAACCCGCCCGGGTACGCGCGGAGGCGGAGCGCATCCTGGCCGGTCACGCGCCGGTGACCGCGTTCCTCGCCGGCAACAACCGGGTGACGGTGTCGCTGGTCCGGGTCCTGACGGGACGGCCGCGCCCGACGGCGCTGGTGGGCTTCGACGACTTCGAGCTCGCCGACCTGCTGTCGCCGCCGGTGACGGTGGTCGCCCAGGACCCCGCGCTGCTCGGCGGCACCGCGGCCGGGATGCTGTTCCGGCGGCTGGCCGGAGCCGCGGGCGCGCCGGAGCGGGTGACGCTGCCCACTCGTCTGCTGGCCCGCGGCTCGGGTGAACTCCCGCCCGCGCAGGGGTAGTACGCGGCCCCCTTCCGTCCGTCGTCCGGCGGCCGGAGAGGGAGCCGGAGGTCAGCGGGCCGCGGGCCGTCCGGCGAGGGCGTCGAGGTCGGCGCGGGTCATCCCGGTCAGCTTGGCGACCTCCGCCGAGTCGAGCGCTCCACAGTCCAGGCCGCGCAGCAGGTGGCCGCTGAGCGCGCGTGCCGTCGCGGGCTCGTCCATCACGTCCCCGGCGGTGCGCGCGGCGTAGGCGGCGAGGCGGGCCGCGGCCTGCTCCATGCCCTCGCGGTAGAAGGCGTACACGGCGGCGTACCGGGTCGGCAGGTGGCCGGGGTGCATGTCCCAGCCCTGGTAGTAGGCGCGGGCCAGGGAGCGGCGGACGAGGTCGTGGTGGAGCCGCCAGGCGTCGTGCACGCGGGCGGTGGTGCCGACCGGGAGGACGTTGGTGGAGCCGTCGCTGAGGCGCACGCCGGTGCCGGCGGCGGCGACCTGCATGACGGCCTTGGCGTGGTCGGCCACCGGGTGGTCCAGCGCCTGGTGGGCGGCGCCGACGCCGCAGGCGGCGCTGTAGTCGAAGGTGCCGTAGTGGAGCGAGGTGCAGCGTCCGGCGGCCGCGTCGATCATGCGGGCGACCGTGGCGGTGCCGTCGGGCCCGAGGACGGACTGGGTGGTCTCGATCTGGATCTCGAAGCTCAGGCGTCCGGACGGCAGGGCGTGGGCGCGCTCGAACTCCTCCAGCAGCCGCACCATGGCGGAGACCTGCTCGGGATAGGTGACCTTGGGCAGGGTGAGCACCAGTTGCCCGGGGAGGCCGCCGGCTTCGGCGAGGCCGGTGAGGAAGACGTCGAGGGTGCGGATGCCGCGGTCGCGGACGGCCGCCTCCAGGCACTTCATCCTGATGCCGACGTGCACGGGCGCGGTGCCGGGCGCCGCGTCGCGGCAGATCGCGGCGACGGTGCGGGCCGCCCGGGCGGCGGCGGCGTCCTCCTCGTCGTCGGGCCGGGGGCCGTAGCCGTCCTCGAAGTCGATGCGCAGGTCTTCGACGGGCTGGTGGGCGAGCTTGGCGCGCACCCGCCGGTGGACCGGTTCGGCGAGTGCGTCGGGGAGCCCGAGCACGGCGGCGAACGCCTGGGCGTCCGGGGCGTGTGCGTCGAGGAGTTCGAGGGCCTGGTCGCCCCAGGAGTGCGGAGTGCCCTCGTCGACTGCGTCCCCGGGGACGTAGACGGTGTGGACGGGCTGGCGGGTCCCCGGGTCACCGGGGTAGCGGCGCGCCAGTTCGGCGTCGACTCCGGCAAGCGCCGTGGCCGCGTCCCGGGTGATCGATGCTGCGAACGTGGTCGCCACCGGCTGGTCCTGCGCCATCTGTGCCGCCGCCCTTCTCTCCCGGGAGACCGGAAGCACGCCGTTTCTCAACAAAACGTTGAAGTTCTGCTGGGACGCTAACCGCCCGCACCCGCCCGGTCAAGCGCCGTCCGCGGCGGTGACACGCGACCGGGCCCCGCACGCCCGGCCGTGGAGGCGGGGCGTGCGGGGCCCGGTGCGGCGACGGCCGGAGACCCGGCCGGAGCGGCGTCAGCCCTTGCGGGTCTTCACCTGCTCGGTGAGCTGCGGCAGCACCTGGAACAGGTCGCCGACGACGCCGTAGTCGACCAGCTCGAAGATCGGCGCCTCGGAGTCCTTGTTGATCGCGACGATGGTCTTCGAGGTCTGCATGCCGGCGCGGTGCTGGATGGCCCCGGAGATGCCGGCCGCCACGTACAGCTGCGGCGACACGGACTTGCCCGTCTGGCCGACCTGGTTGGAATGCGGGTACCAGCCCGCGTCCACGGCGGCACGGGAGGCGCCGACCGCGGCACCGAGGGAGTCCGCGAGCTCCTCGATGACGTGGAAGTTCTCCGCGCCGTTGACGCCACGTCCGCCGGAGACCACGATCGCGGCCTCGGTCAGCTCCGGACGCCCGGTCGCCTCGCGCGCGTTCCGCGAGGTCACGCGGGTGCCCTGGGCCAGTTCGCCGAACGAGACGTCCAGCTGCTCGACCGTACCGGCCGCCGAGGCGGCCTCCGGCGCGGCGGAGTTGGGCTTGACGGTGACGACCGGGGTGCCGCGGGTGATGCGGGACTTGGTGGTGTAGCCGGCGGCGAAGACCGACTGGGTCGCCACCGGACCCTCGTCGCCGGCCTCCAGGTCGACGGCGTCGGTGATCAGGCCGGAGCCGATGCGGACGGCCAGGCGGGCGGCGATCTCCTTGCCGTCGGCGGAGGAGGGCACCAGCACCGCGGCCGGCGAGACGGCGTCGTAGGCGGCCTGGAGGGCGTCGACCTTCGGGACGACCAGGTAGTCGGCGAACTCGGGGGCGTCGGCGGCGAGCACCTTCACCGCGCCGTACTCGCCGAGGGTCTTCGCGGCGTCTTCGGCGCCGGGGCCCAGGTGCACGGCGACCGGGTCGCCGATACGGCGGGCGAGGGTCAGCAGTTCGAGCGTCGGCTTGCGGACGGCACCGTCCACGTGGTCGACGTAGACAAGGACTTCAGCCATGGTTTCGTTTCTCCTGCGGAAAGTCGTGACGGGGCGTGCGGGCGGGGGCGGAGAGGGCCGGAGCCGTCAGATGAACTTCTTCCCCGCAAGGAACTCGGCGAGCTGCTTGCCGCCCTCGCCCTCGTCCTCGACCACGGTGCCGGCGGTGCGCGGCGGGCGCTCGGTGGCGTCGGTGACCTTGGTCCAGGCACCCTCGAGGCCGACGTCGTCCGCGTCGATGTCCAGGTCGTCCAGGTCCAGGGACTCCACGGGCTTCTTCTTCGCCGCCATGATGCCCTTGAAGGACGGGTAACGCGCCTCGCCGGACAGGTCCGTCACCGAGACCACGGCCGGCAGGGACGCCTCGAGGTGCTCGGTGGCGGCGTCGCCGTCGCGCCGACCGGTGACCTTGCCGTCGGAGACCGCGACCTCCGACAGCAGCGTCACCTGCGGCACGCCCAGCCGCTCGGCGAGCATCGCGGGCAGCACGCCCATCGTGCCGTCGGTGGAGGCCATGCCGCAGATCACCAGGTCGTAGCCGGTCTTCTCCACCGCCTTGGCGAGGACGAGCGAGGTGCCCAGCGCATCCGTGCCGTGCAGGTCGTCGTCCTCGACGTGGACGGCCTTGTCGGCGCCCATCGACAGCGCCTTGCGCAGCGCGTCGTTGGCGTCCTCCGGACCGACGGTCAGCACGGTGACCTCGGCGTCGTCGGCGTCCTCGGAGATCTGGAGGGCCTGCTCGACGGCGTACTCGTCGAGCTCCGACAGCAGGCCGTCGACCGATTCGCGGTCGGTCGTCAGGTCCTCGTTGAAGTGCCGGTCGCCGGTGGCGTCGGGCACGTACTTCACACAGACAACGATCCTCAGGCTCACGCCGGCTCTCCTACTGCATCGTCTCTACGCGCTCGTCGTGTACGCGTTCCGGCCGGTCGGGCCGGTCTGCACGACAGCTTAGTACGCGTTAACGGGCGTTGTTACTCGTCAGTACATCCGTCACGTACCCCGCTGGCAAGGATGTCGAACTGTGACCTTCCCAACGTGGGCCGGGAAGGGGCCAGCGGGCCACACGGCCACTCAATCACGCGCCGCGCCACGACGCTCACCGCACCGCCCGGACGCGCTCCCGCCGTCACGGCAGCGCCCTTCCCAGGGCGCCGATGACGTCCGCCTTGCGCGGCTGTCCCGTCGCCCGGCGCACGACGCGGCCGCGGGCGTCGAGCACCAGCACGGTCGGCGTCCCGGTGATCTCCAGCCTCCGAACCAGCTCCAGCCTGTCCTCCGCGTCGATCTCGACGTGTGCCACGCCGTCCACCATGGCCGACACCTCGCCGAGGATGCGGCGGGTGGCCCGGCAGGGCTGGCAGAAGGCGGTGGAGAACTGCACGAGCGTCGCCCGTGCGCCCAGCCGGTCCACGCCGAGCGTGGCGGCCGTCAGTGCGTCGGTCATGACTCCCAGGATGCACCGGCGGCGGGTGACGAGTCTCTCGCCCCCCGCCGGGACGGGCCTGTGGTCTCCGGTGCGGCGATCGGGCACGATGCGCGGAGGCCGGAAGTTACGTCCCCGTAGGTACTCCGGATTTCATACACCGTCGCGGATGCCACGCCGCGACGAGAAGGGCCCCCGCATGCCAGAGCTCGTCTACCCGCCCGTCATCGGCATAGCCAGAAGCTTCTTCAAGGCGGTCGATCTGCGCTTCGACATAGGCGGCACCGAACACGTGCCCCGGAGCGGCGGCGCGGTGCTGGTCAGCAACCACATCGGGTACCTGGACTTCGTGTTCACGGGCCTGGCCGCCCTTCCCGCGAAGCGGCTCGTGCGCTTCATGGCCAAGGAGTCCGTCTTCCGGCACAAGGTCTCCGGCCCGCTGATGCGCGCGATGAAGCACATCCCGGTGGACCGCGCGCAGGGCGAGCACGCCTACGGGCACGCGCTGCGAGCGCTGCGCGACGGGGAGATCATCGGCGTCTTCCCGGAGGCAACCATCTCCCAGTCCTTCACCCTGAAGAACTTCAAGTCCGGTGCGGCCCGGCTGGCCCAGGAAGCCGGCGTGCCGCTGCTCCCCATGGCGCTGTGGGGGACGCAGCGGCTGTGGACCAAGGGCCACAAGCGGGACTTCGGCCGCAACCACTTCCCGATCAGCATCCGGGTCGGCGAGCCCCTGGCGGCCAAGCCCGGCGAGGTCGCCTCGGCGCTGACCGAGCGCCTGCGCGGGCGGGTCGGCGAACTCCTGGAGGCGGCGCAGCGGGCGTACCCGGGCACGCCGCGCAACGCGGAGGACACCTGGTGGCTCCCCGCACACCTCGGCGGCACCGCACCGCCGCCGCCCCAGCCGCACGGCGCGTAGCGCCTGCGGCGGGCCGGGCCGCCGGAGCCCCGGCTACCGGGGCGGCGGCTGCGGCGGCGGTGCCGGGTGGCCCTGGGGCGGCGGCGTGCCGTACGAGGTGTGCTGCGGCGGCGGCTGCTGCCCGTAGGGCTGCTGCTGGTACCCCTGCTGCGGGTACGGGTGTCCCGGCCCCGGCGGGCCCGGGAACCCGCCCGGGCCCCCCGGCCTCCCGGGCCGGTTCCGCTTGCGGCGCCGCACCACCAGCCAGACGACGAGGGCGATCACCAGCAGACCGACGACCCCGATGACCGACCACGCGATGATCGCCTTCCGGTCGGCCTGCTTCTGCATCTCCGCCGACTCGGCGAGCCGTTCCTTCTGCTCCTGGGCTTCCTTGGTCGCCTCCGGAATCCGGAGCGGCCCGTACTCCGAGCCTTTCGGGATGTCCTCGGTGAGCGCCGCGAGCGGCCTGATCACGCCGTACCCGTACTGCGGGTGGGGCACCTGTGTCCCCTCGACCGATGCCGGCAACTCGGCGGTCTCGGTCAGCCGGTTCACGATCTGCCCGGCCGTCAGGTCGGGGAACTCCGCCTGAAGCAGAGCGGCCGCCGCCGACACGTACGCCGTGGAATTGGACGTTCCGTCACCAATCCCGTAAGCGTTGGGGTCGTTGGGCCCTGATGCGGTCACCACTTCCGTTGCAGGAGCGCTCAGCAGCGTATGCTCGCCCCGGTTGGACCCCTTCCAGAAGCTGCCGGTCTTATCGGTTCCGCTGACGGCCACGACGCCTGCGTAGGCGGCGGGATAACCCACATTGCCGCCGTCGTTCCCGGTCCCCGCCACCACTACGACGCCGTTTCGTAGCGCATAAGCGATAGCCTCGGACTCCTCCTGAGGAGCCAGAGAACGATCTTGCTTCTGAGAGATGTTGATTACCGAAGCGCCCTCATCGACGGCGTATCTGATTGACGCAGCGTAGCCGTCGTCCCGAAAGCCCTTGTCACGGATGGGAAGGATCTTCGCTTCGGGAGCGAGCCCCACCACTCCATCGCCGCTGCCGGGGCCATGCCCGTGCGCCGCGATGATGGAAGCGATGGAAGTGCCGTGGGTCTCGCCATCCTCGTGCGCCGGTTCGCCCCCGTCGATGAAGTCCTTCCCACCCAGCACATTGCCCTTGAGGTCAGGATGGTTGGCGTTGATCCCATTGTCGATCACGGCGACGATCTGGCCAGCGCCCCGGGTTTCCTCCCAGAGTTCCGGGGCCCGAAGTGTCTCAAGCGCCCACTGCGCGTCTCTGATCTCGTCGGCAGCCGCGAGCGGAGCCGGGCTCATCGCCAACCCCCCGGCCAGCGTCAAGACACTCACGGCGCGCAATTTTCGCCTGATGCCCATCTCTAAGGTTTCCTCTTTCCAGCTGAATTGCGGGACCGAACGTAGTCTGCCGTCGCGTTGTCAGTCGACGGTGGGCGGGGCGACGTTCCTTCGCCTTGGCATCCACGTCTCCTCATCCTCGACGAGGTATTCGGGGCGCTGCCCCTCACTCTCCCTCTCGTCCCTCCGCCTGGCGTTACCTGCCGTGCCACCGCGCATGGCACCCATGTCGTTCCGGCCACGCTGACCAGCCTGAGTACCGCCTCGGCTGGAGTGGAGACCTTGGCCACCCTGGCGTTCGGAGGCACTCGCCCCCTTGGGCGTGTCCAGCTTGCCACCGCGTTCCCGCGCCAAGGGACCGCGACCCCGCGCAGCTCCGGCTTGAGAACCCGGGGCCGAACCGGCTCCGGCGCCACCTCGGCCAGCCTGCGCACCTCCCCCCGTGCCGGTAGCGCCGCCCGTAGGAATGCCACGGTTACCCGAGGCGCGACCGACGAGCCCCGGACCTCCCGGAACACCGCCTGCAGACCCCACCGTGGGACCCGGATTAGCAACACCCCGGCCTGCGCTCACCGGTGTGCCGCCGCCGTTCTGCGGAGCCGTCGTGGTGCCGCCGGCAACACTGTCGAGTCTCGTTCCGGCAGCCGGCAGTCCCTGAGAGGTGTTCGGCGCACTGGTCTTGGGCGTACCGACGTTCGCGGCCGGAGTAGCGGTCCTGCCTTCGCGGCCAGGTACAGCCGACGGCCCGCTTCCACCGGGCGAGACGATGACCGGAACCGGAGCGACGCCTCCAGGGTCACCCGGGTAGTCCCCCTCGTCTCGAACCTCCGGCTTCCGCTTGTCCCATGAACCCATGGTCCTCGCCTGGGAGGAGTACGTCAGCGCCAGCGTCTCCATGAGGGCGGCGGTCTTGAGCTGCTCCTCGCGGCCTGCCGAGAGGTCGTCGTGGTGGTTGTCCAGGGCGCGCTGGGCGCCCTCGTTGCCCTGGATCTCGCCGCGCCACTTGGTGTCGTCGCGGGTGAGGCCGTCACCGATCGCGTTGAGCGCGCTGTCGACGTCGCCGGGCACCTCGATCGCGTCGACCTTCGGCTTGACGTCGTTCAGCCGTTCGCCTGCATTGCGCATGGCGATCGAGGTGTGGCTGGCGTACTTGGCGCAGTCGGCGATCTGCCGGCTGATCTTCTGGGCCTTCTTGGCGAACTCGTCCGCGGACTCGCCCTCCCAGTGCTCCAGGATGTGCTTGACGGCCTTGTCGAAGCCGCCTTTGACGCTGTCTCCGCCGCCCACCAGGTGGTCGTGGAGGTGCTTCCACGCGTCGGCGACGCCGAGCACCGTTCCCGGTTTGGCGTCGGCCAGCATCGCCTTCATCGAGTCGATGGTCTCGCCCGTCGCGAACGGAGTCTTCACCTCGCCGGTGAAGCACATGTTCGCCTGCTCGTACTCGAAGCCGAACTGTCCGCCCTGGTCGCTCATCTGCGCCCTCGCCCCCGATCGTTCTCCGCTGCCGGGCCGCTCAGGCCTGGCCGTTGTCCATGCCGTGCTTGGCGTCGTACTCGGCGTTCTGGTAGTTGCCGTGCGCCTTCTTGGTGTTGGTGCCGAAGTCGGCGATGACGTCGTTGATGACGCGCACGATCTCCTCGATGTGCGTCTTCATCTCGCCGTGTGCGCCCGTGAGGTCGCGTGCCTCCTGGAAGCCGCCGCCGCCCAGGGCGCCGTCGGGCAGGAAGGTGTTGTACTTGCTCTTCGTCACCGACTCGCCCATGGCTGAGGTGACCCGGCCGAGCTTGCGCACGGTCTCCTCGAGCTCGCTGAGGTCGACCCGCATCTCACCCATGTTCGTGCTCCCCCCTGAGTCGTCTGCACGCGCCCAGCCCCTACGGGCTGTCCATGATCGGTCACGGACAAGGATGCCATGGGCGTCCGACACGGGACGAAGCGCGTCAGCCCCCGGCGCCCCTTGGGGTGCCGGGGGCTGACGGTGCGCCGGTCAGCGCGAGGCGGCCATCTCCTCGCGGAGCGCGTCCACGAAGGAGTCGACGTCGTCCGGGGTGGTGTCGAACGAGCACATCCACCGCACGTCGCCGGCCGTCTCGTCCCAGAAGTAGAAGCGGAAGCGCTTCTGGAGCCGCTCGCTGACGTCGTGCGGGAGCCGGGCGAAGACCGCGTTGGCCTCGACGGCGTAGAGGATCTCCACGCCGGGGACGGCCCGTACGCCGGCGGCCAGGCGCTGGGCCATGGTGTTGGCGTGGCGGGCGTTGCGCAGCCAGAGGTCCTTGGCGAGCAGCGCCTCCAGCTGGACGGAGACGAAGCGCATTTTGGACGCGAGCTGCATGGACAGCTTGCGCAGGTGTTTCATCGCCCGCACGGCGTCCGGGTTCAGTACGACGACGGCCTCGCCGAAGAGCATGCCGTTCTTGGTGCCGCCGAAGGAGAGCACGTCCACGCCCGCGGCGTAGGTGAAGGCGCGCATGGGGACGTCGAGGGCGGCGGCGGCATTGGCGATGCGGGCGCCGTCCAGGTGCACCTTCATGCCGCGTTCGTGTGCGTGGTCGCAGACGGCGCGTATCTCGTCCGGCGTGTACAGCGTGCCGAGCTCGGTGTTCTGGGCGAGGGAGACGACCTGCGGCATGGCGCGGTGCTCGTCGTCCCAGCCGAACGCCTCGCGGTCGATCAGCTCGGGGGTGAGCTTGCCGTCCTCGGTCGGCACGGTGAGCAGCTTGAGCCCGCCGACGCGTTCGGGCGCGCCGCACTCGTCGACGTGGATGTGGGCGGTGTCGGCGCAGATCACCGCACCCCAGCGGTCGGTGAGCGCCTGGAGGGCGACCACGTTGGCGCCGGTGCCGTTGAAGACCGGGAAGGTCTCCGCGTACGGGCCGAAGTGCGAGCGCATCAGCTGCTGGAGGTGCGCGGTGTAGGCGTCGCCGCCATACGCGGTCTGGTGGCCCTCGTTGGCCAGCGCGAGGGCGGCCAGGATCTCCGGGTGCGCGCCGGCGTAGTTGTCGCTGGCGAAGCCGCGCACCGCGGGGTCGTGGTGCCGCTTGGCGTCCGTGGCCGCCCGGGCGGGGGCCGTCACGGCTGGGGTGTGAGCCACAGGCGCTGTCCGTTCACTTCCTCGGTCGGCTGGTTCCAGGTCCCGGCGATGGCGTCGGCCAGGTCGCGGACGTCGGTGAACGTCTTGAACTTGGCGTTCGGCCGTTCCTTGCGCATCTGGTCGTTCACCAGGGCCTTCACGACCAGGATCGCAGCCGCGGCGGGCGGCGGGCTCTCGCCCCCCGTCTTGCGGAAGGCGTCGGCGAGCGCCAGCGTCCACGCCTCGGCGGCCGCCTTGGAGGCGGAGTAGGCGGCGTTGCCCGCCGTGGGGTTGCTCGCTCCGGCGGCGCTGATGAGGAGGAAGCGGCCGTTGCCGCTGCGTTCCAGGGCACCCTGGAAGGCGAGTGAGGTGTGCTGCACGGTGCGGATCAGCAGGTTGTGCAGCACGTCCCAGTCGCCGAGGTCGGTCTCGGCGAACTGCGCGGAGCCGCGCCAGCCGCCGACGAGGTGCACCAGGCCGTCGATGCGGCCGAACTCCTTCTCGGTGCGGGCCACCCACTCGCGGGTGGCGGCCAGGTCGAGCAGGTCGACGGTGTCGCCGGTGACGGTGGCGCCGCCGTGCGCGAACCTCGCCGCGTCGACGGCCTGCGCCAGCCGCTCCGCGTCGGCGTCGGCGGCCACCACCGTGGCGCCCGCCTCGGCGAGCCGCAGCAGGGCCGCCTGGCCCGCGGGGCCGGCCGCGCCGGCGACGGCGACGACCGCGCCGTCCAGGCCGCCGTCACCGCCGGTGGTCCCGCCGTCGGTCCTGGTACTGGTCATGCTGGTCGCCTCTCTGCGCTGTGCCCTCGCGGGCCCGACTCCGGCCTGCCGCCCGTGATCCGTCGTCCCACCGCTCACGCGGCGAGGGCGGCGGACTCGGCGGTGATGCCCTTGGTCGATGCGATCACACCGCGGAGCTTCTTGCGAAGGGCCTCGTAGAACATGCTCAGCGGGAACTCGTCGGGAAGCACGTCGTCGACGAGCTTGCGCGGGGGGAGGCCGAGGTCCAGCGCGTCCGGGCCCTTGGCCCAGGTCGAGCCGGGATGCGGGGCGAGGTAGGTGGAGACCAGCTCGTAGGCCTTGAACCAGTGCACCAGCTTGGGGCGGTCGATGCCCTCGCGGTAGAGGGTCTCGATCTCCTCGCGGAGGGCGACGGTCACCTCGCGGGCGCGGTCCCAGTCGACGGTGAGCTTGTTGTCCGTCCAGCGCAGCGCGTCGTGCTTGTGGAGGTAGGCGAAGAGGAGCTGGCCGCCCAGGCCGTCGTAGTTGCGGTTGCGCTCGCCGGTGACGGGGAAGCGGAAGAGGCGGTCGAGCAGCATGGCGTACTGCACGTCGCGGCCCTGCGGGACGCCGTCGGCCTCGAGCTTGACGCCCTCGCCGAAGGCGGTCAGGTCGCAGCGCAGCTCCTCCAGGCCGTACATCCAGAACGGCTGGCGCTGCTTGATCATGAACGGGTCGAACGGCAGGTCGCCGTGGCTGTGCGTGCGGTCGTGGACCATGTCCCACAGCACGAACGCCTGCTGGGCGCGCTGCTGGTCGGTGAGGAGGCCCTTGGCGTCCTCGGGCAGCTCCAGGCTGGTCACCTCGCAGGCGGCGTCGATCACGCGGCGGAAGCGGGCGGCCTCGCGGTCGCAGAAGATGCCGCCCCAGGTGAAGCGGTCCGGGGCCTCGCGCACGGCGATGGTCTCCGGGAAGAGCACCGCGGAATTGGTGTCGTAGCCAGCCGTGAAGTCCTCGAACGCGATGCCGCAGAACAGCGGGTTGTCGTACCGGGTGCGCTCCAGCTCGGCCAGCCAGTCGGGCCACACCATGCGCAGGACGACGGCCTCGAGGTTGCGGTCGGGGTTGCCGTTCTGGGTGTACATCGGGAAGAGGACCAGGTGCTGGAGGCCGTCGGCGCGCTGCCGGGCGGGCTGGAAGGCGAGCAGCGAGTCCAGGAAGTCGGGCACGCCGAAGCCGTCCGCGGCCCACCGGCGCAGGTCGGTGACCAGGGCCTCCAGGTAGGCGGCGTCGTGCGGCACCAGCGGTGCGAGCTCCTGGACGGCGGTCACGACGCGCTCCAGCCCGGCTTCGACCTCGGCGCGGGCCGGGGCGTCCTCGGCCGCGAAGTCGATCGAGCCGTCCTTGGACTGGGCGGGCCGCAGCGTTTCGACGGCCTGCTTGAGCACGGGCCAGGCGGGGTGGTCCACCACCCGGTCCGTGGACACGGCGGGGCCGTCCACGCTGCTGGGCGAAAGAATTTCCGTCATGACCGGACCTCCACGGGAGAAAATCGCGTACGACCACGGTATCGGGAGAACGTCACCCCCTCAAGTGGCGATCACGGAAATTCTTCTGCTCGACCCCCCTCATACCGCTGTTCTTCCTGTCGGTGTCGTCCGTTCGTGTGGACACGGTGGAGGCCCCGAACTTCCCTCCACGGCCGCTAGTCTGAGGCGGCACACCGCCGTCGGCCACCGCAGGAAAGCGAGAGCGCTCACGTGTCCATGCTCACAGTCGGCCACCGCGGCCTGATGGGCGTCGAGCCCGAGAACACCCTGCGGTCCTTCCGCCGCGCCGACCGCGAGGGGGTGGACGTGATCGAACTCGACCTCCACCTGAGCAGCGACGGCGCGCTCGTGGTGATGCACGACGCGGAGGTGGACCGGACCACCGACGGCACCGGCCCGGTCTCCGGCTTCACGCGGGCCGAGCTGCGCGAGCTGGACGCCGGCGGGGGCGAGCGCGTCCCGGTGTTCGAGGAGGTCGTGGCGGCCGTGAAGGCGCCGCTCCAGGCGGAGATCAAGGACGCCGCCGCCGCCCGGGTGCTGGCGGAGGCCATCGAGAAGCACGACCTGCACGAGCGGGTCACCGTGATCTCGTTCCACGACGAGGCGCTGCGGGAGACGCGCACCCTGCTGCCCGGCATGCCGCTGGTGCTGGTCGCCGGGCGCTCCTCGCCGACGGCTCCCGAGCGCGCCCGCGAGCTGGGCGCGGTGATGGTCTCCCTGGAGCTGTGCCACATCGAGGCGGAGACCGTGAAGGCGGCGCACGAGTCCGGCATCGAGGTGATCAGCTGGACGGTGAACACCCCGGAGGACCTGGAGCGCGCCCGCGGACTGGAGCTGGACGGCGTGGTGACCGACAGGCCGGAGATCCTCGTCGCGGTCCGGGGGACGCCCCGGGACGCCGCGGAGGACCGCGGACGGTCCTGAGGCGGCGGCCCGGAGGGCAGAGCGGCGGCCGCGCCGCGCCCCCGAGGAGCCCGGAGCGGTCCGGTTCCGCTCAGGCGAGGGTCTTGACCAGCAGCTCGAAGGCCAGGTCCGCCCGCTGCGGGAGGCCGAAGCGCTCGTCGCCGTAGGGGAAGGGGCTGAGTTCGCCGGTCCGGGCGTAGCCGCGGCGCTCGTACCAGGCGATCAGGTCCTCGCGCTGGACGATCACCGTCATGTGCATCTCCCTGGCTCCCCACTCCTCGCGGGCGGCGCGCTCGGCCTCCGCCAGCACCCGCCTGCCCAGGCCACCGCCCTGGAGACCGGGGCGCACGGCGAACATCCCGAAGTAGGCCAGGCCGGAGCGGTTCTCCAGCTGGCAGCAGGCCACGGTCTCCCCGTCCTCCTCGGCCAGGAGCATGCGGCTGTCCGGGGACGCGACGACGGCCCGGACGCCCTCGGGGTCGGTGCGCTGCCCGCCCAGCAGGTCCGCCTCGGTGGTCCACCCCGCCCGGCTGCTCTCACCCCGGTAGGCGGACTCGATCAGGGCGACCAGCGCCGGCACGTCGGCCTCCTCGGCGGCACGGAAGGCGAGCGCGGTGCGGGTGTCGGCGTTGTCCATGCCCCGGAGCGTAACCGCAGCGCGTTATCGTCCGGCCCCATGGTCCATGTACTGAGCAGCCGCATCCTGCTCCGGCCCACCGACCCCGAACGCTCCCGCGCCTTCTACGGCGGGACGCTGGGCCTGGCGGTGGCCCGCGAGTTCGGCACCGGACCGGAGCGCGGCACCGTCTACTTCCTGGGCGGCGGGTTCCTGGAGATCTCCGGCCGCGCCGAGGAACCGTCCTCGCCCGGCCTGCGGCTGTGGCTCCAGGTCGCCGACGTCGCCGCGGCCCACGCGGAGCTGGGTGCCGCGGGCGCCGAGGTGCTGCGTCCGCCCCTGCGGGAGCCGTGGGGGCTTGAGGAGATGTGGATCGCCGCCCCGGACGGCGTGCGCATCTGCGTGGTGGAGGTGCCGGCCGACCACCCGATGCGCTACCGCCCGGGCCTCTGAGGTCCGGGCGATCCGGGCGATCCGGGCCGGTCGCCGCGCCGGACTGCGGTGGGGGACGCCTCGGGGCGCACGCCGGGGTGCGCACGCCCCTCCGGATGCCTCCGTGCGCCGCCTTGCGGCCACCGGTGTGAGGGAAGCCTCCGTGCGACGGCGAGCGCGGAGGGGGCGTCATGCACGGGCCTGCCGTGGTGAGTTGGCTGCTGGTCGTGATGTGCGGGGCCACGGGGGTGTACTGCCTGCGCACGGCCGCACGTGCCGCCGGTGCGCCACCCGGCGGGGCACGTGTCGAGGGGGTGATGGGCCTGGCCATGGCGGCCATGGCGCTGCCCGTCCGGCCTGCCGGGGCGCTCTCGGAGGCCGCCTTCGCGGTGTTCTTCGGCGCGCTGGCGGCCGCGGCGCTGTGGTCGGCCCGTCCGGTACGGGCCGGTCGTGCCGGCGGCCGGCACCGCTGGCACGGCCTGCACCACGCGCTGGAGGCGCTGGCGATGGCGTACATGGCGGTGGTGATGGCGGCCGCAGGCGGCGGGCAGCACGCCGGGCACGGCGCGGGACCGGGCGGCGTACCCGTGCTGACCGGCGCCCTGCTCGCCTACTTCGCGGGCTTCGCGCTGTACACCGGCGCCCGGCTGGCCCCCGCTGCGGCGGTCCCGGTCACGGCGCCCGCAGGGAGCGGAGCGGGCGCCCTCGGGCGCCTTCCTCCCGCCGCGGGGATGGCCCCCGCGTGCCGGCTCACGCTGGCGCTGAGCTCCTTCACCATGCTGCTCACGGTGTGACCGCGCGGCCCGCCGCCGCGTGAGACGGTCCGCCGCCTCGTGACCGTGCCGCTCGCGCCCGCGCGGCGTGAGGCATGCGTCACTCCTGCGGCGGGCGGCCGTACGGAGCGGGGCGAACGGTCATAGGCTGTGACCATGTTGGTGCCGCTCGCGCTGCTGGTCCTGGGGGCGCTGGCCGCTGCTGCGGCTCCCCGCGTCCTCACGCGTTCCTCCTGGCCGGACCGGGAACCGGTGCTGGCCCTGTGGGCCTGGCAGTGCGTGGTGGCGGGCGTTCTGCTCTCCTGCCTCCTCGCCATGGCGCTCTCCGCGGCTGCCGCCTGGCAGGCGGTGCGCGACCACGTGTTCGCGCCCGCGCCGCACGGCGTCCAGGAGGCGTACGGACTCGGCGCCTACGACGGGTGGGCGGGCGCCGTCGCCCTCCTGCTGGCCTGCGGCGGCGCGTGGACGGCGGCGATGCTGCTGCGGGAGATCCGCGACGCGCGGCTGCGGCTGAAGCGGCGCCGCGGCGAACTGCGGGTCCGCGCACCCCGGCTGCCCGGCGAGGAGACGCGCGCCGGCGGACCGCTGGTGGTGCTGGAGAGCGACCGCGCGGACGCCTGGTGGCTGCCCGGGGCCGTTCCGCAACTGGTCATCACGACCGCAGCTCTGCGCCGCCTGAAGGGACGGCAGCTGGACGCCGTTCTGGAGCACGAACAGGGCCACGCACGCGCCCGCCACGACTGGCTGCTGAACTGCTCCTCCGCCCTCGCCGTCGGCTTCCCCCGGGTGCCGGTCTTCGCCGCGTTCCGCGACCAGGTGCACCGCCTGGTCGAGCTGGCGGCCGACGACGTCGCCTCCCGCCGTCACGGCCGCCTCACCACGGCCCTCGCCCTGGTCGAACTCAACGAGGACCGCGGCGTGTTCGGCCCCTGCCCGGCCGAGGGCGCCCTGGTCCCCGCCCGGGTCCACCGGCTGCTCGCCCCGGCCCCGCGCCTGACGGTGACCCGCAGACTGCGGACCGTCGCAGTCGCCTCGCTGGTGCCGCTGATCCCGCTCGCGGTGGCCTTCGTCCCCGGACTCAGCGCCCTGGGCTGACCTCCCGGCCGCTCGCCGGCGGGACGTCCGGACGCCGGTCCCTCGCCGGCTCCCCCGCAGGCCGACGGCCCGCGGCCCGTCGGGCGCGCCCTGTTGGCCGGGGCGGCCGGCTGGGTGAGGATCGCCCCATGTCCGCTGCGTCACGTCTTCCGTCCTCCCCTCCCCCCACCGGAGCGCCGTCGCCGCGGCAGGCGGCGCCGTGGGTGTGGGCCTCGGTGTGCGGCGGCCTGGGTGTCGCGCTGATCCTGCTGGTCGTCGCCGGGTGGCCGCCGCTGATCGACCTGGACGAGGGCGTCTCCCGCACGCTGCACGACGCCGCGCTCGCCCACCCCGGCTGGACCGGCACCGCGCGGGTGCTCACGGACTGGGTGTGGGACACGGTCACCATGCGGATGCTGGTCGCGGTGGTGTGCGTGGTGCTCTGGTGGCGCGGCGAGCGCGCCCTGGCCTTCCTCCTCGCCGTCACCATGCTGCTCGGCGTCCTCGTGCAGCAGGGCCTCAAGGCCCTCGTCGGGCGCGAACGGCCGCAGTGGGAGAACCCCGTGGACGCGGCCCACTTCGCCGCGATGCCCTCCGGACACGCCATGACGGCGGCCCTCGCCTGCGGCCTGCTCACCTGGGTGGCCTGGACCCGTCTGCACCGGCCCGCCCTGTACTGGACCGTGACGGCGGTGGCGGCGGTCTCCGTGGCGGGCGTGTCCCTCACCCGCGTCTTCCTGGGGGTGCACTGGCTGACCGACGTGCTGTCCGGCGTCGCGCTGGGCCTGGCCATGGCGGCGCTGGCGGCCGGGAGTTGGCAGGCGCTGCGGACCGCGGGGAAGATCGCCGCATGACGGTTCGCGGTGTGCTGTTCGACTTCTCCGGAACCCTGCTGCGCGTCGAGCCCGCGGCCAGGTGGCTGGCCGCCGTACTGGCCGGGTCGGGCCTGGAGCTGCCCGCGGCGGAGGCCGCGGGGTACGCGGCGCGGCTCGAACGGGCGGGCGCCCTGCCGGGCGGCGCGCCACCGCGGGCCGTACCGCCCCACCTGGACCGGCTGTGGTCGGAGCGCGACCGCAGCGCGGAGCAGCACCGGGCGGCGTACACCGGGCTGGCCCGGCAGGTGCCGCTGCCCAGGGAGGACCTGTACGACGCCCTGTACGACCGGCACATGACGCCGGAGGCCTGGGAGCCCTACCCGGACGCCTTCGAGGTCCTGGGCGCGCTCCGCGACCGCGGGGTCCCGGTGGCGGTGGTGAGCAACATCGGCTGGGACCTGCGTCCGGTGTTCCGCGGCCACGCGCTGGACGGCTTCGTCCAGGAGTACGTGCTCTCGTTCGAGCACGGCGTGCAGAAGCCCGACCCTCGGCTCTTCCGTACCGGGTGCGCGGCGCTGAGACTGGAACCGGAGGAGGTGCTCATGGTGGGCGACGACCGGCGCGCCGACGGGGGTGCGACGGCCGTGGGATGCGCCTACCACCCCGTGGACCATCTGCCGGTCGAGCAGCGACCGCACGGTCTGCGGCCGCTGCTCGACCTGCTGGGGCCGGCCTGAGGGGGTCGGCGGCCCCGTCCCCCGCCAGGGGACGAGAGCCGATACCGGGACGATCCCCCGCGTCGCCCCGGTATCGGCGGTCGTACCGGGCCGTCGGCTGCCCCGCAGGGGGCCGGTCCCGGAGTACGGCTGAGTATATTGGCTCTGAGCCAGTCAACGCAGGAGTTACAGGATGTCCCCTCGGAGCGCATCGGTCAATGAAGAGTTGCGCCGACGCTCCCGGGAGCGGCTGTTGCAGGCGACCGTGGAGCTGGTGGGCGAACGCGGGTACGAGGCCACGACGCTCGGCGACATCGCCGACCGGGCCGGTTCCGCACGGGGGCTGATCTCCTACTACTTCCCCGGCAAGCGGCAGCTGTTCCAGTCGGCGGTGCACCGGCTGATGCACCTGACGCTCTCTGAAGCCCTGGACAGGCCGCCCGCGCCGCAGGGCCCGGACGCCGGCCGCGAGGTGCTGGCCCGCGCGATCGACGCGGTCCTCGGACTCGCCCGCGACCGGCCGGTGCTGATGCGGGCGCACATGGCCGGGATCCTCCAGCAGGAGGGCTTCGTCAAGTGCGACGAGCAGCGCCGTCTCGCCGCGCTGCTCCGCACGGCGATGGTGCGCTACGGGTCCGAGGACCCGGACGCCGACTACCCGATGCTGCGCGCCCTCCTGATGGGGGCGGTGGTGGCGGTCCTGCTGCCCGGCGCCCCGATGCCCCTGGCGCGGCTGCGCGCCGAGCTCTTCGACCGGTACGGGCTGGACTGGGGACTCGGCGTACCGCCCGCCGAGACCGCTCCCGCGACCGCCGCCGGACCTCCCCCTCCGCCGCCGGCCACGCTGCCGGCGCAGGGCTGACCCGCGGGCAGCCGGGGACGGCGGCGTGTGCGAGCGGGCCGTTGTCAGTGCGCTGGGGCAGACTTCTTCCCGTACGCGCCCGGCGTGCCTTCGTCCGGGACGGGCACGGCGCGGCGCGGGCCCGACCGTCCCCGCGCACCGGGCGCGGGGCGACATCCCACGAGGCGGTGGCCAGGCATGACGGAAGTACTGCTCGCGGTAGGTACCCGCAAGGGCCTGTTCCTGGCCCGCCGGGACGCCGGACGACGCGCCCGGGACGGCTGGGAGTTCGACGGCCCGCACTTCAACGCGCAGGCGGTCTACTCGGTCGCGATCGACACCCGCCGCGGCGGCGCGCCCCGGCTGCTGGTGGGCGGGGACAGCTCGCACTGGGGCCCGTCCGTCTTCCGCTCCGACGACCTCGGGGCCTCCTGGCAGGAGCCCGAGCGGCCCGCCGTCCGCTTCCCGGAGGACACCGGCACGTCGCTGGAGCGGGTCTGGCAGCTCCAGCCCGGCGGTCTCGACGAGCCGGAGGTGGTCTACGCGGGCACCGAGCCGGGCGCGCTGTTCCGCTCCGAGGACGGCGGCCGCAGCTTCGCACTGGTCCGCGCGCTGTGGGACCACCCCACCCGGAAGGACTGGGTGCCGGGCGGTGGCGGGCTCGGCCTGCACACCGTCCTCGTCGACCCGCGCGACTCCCGCCGCGTCACGGTCGCCGTCTCCACCGGAGGCGCCTACCGCACCGCGGACGGCGGGCAGAGCTGGGAGCCGTGCAACCGGGGCGTGCAGGCGACGTTCCTGCCCGAGTCGCAGCGCTTCCCGGAGTACGGCCAGTGCGTCCACAAGGTCGCCCGCGACGCGGAGCACCCGGACCGGCTCTACCTCCAGAACCACTGGGGCGTCTACCGCAGCGAGGACGGCGGCGGCACCTGGACGTCGATCGGCGACTCGCTGCCCTCCGACTTCGGCTTCCCCGTCGTGGCGCATCCGCGCCGCGGGGGCACGGCGTACGTCTTCCCGCTCAACGCCGACTCCGACCGGGTGCCCGCCGACCGGCACTGCCGCGTGCACCGCACCCGGGACGCGGGCGCGACCTGGGAGGCGCCGGAGGCCGGTCTTCCGGAGCAGGCGCACTACGGGCCGGTGCTGCGCGACGCGATGTGCACCGACGACGCCGACCCGGCGGGCGTCTACTTCGGCAACCGCAACGGCGAGGTGTACGGCAGCGCGGACGAGGGTGACAGCTGGCGCCGCCTCGCCCGCCATCTGCCGGACGTGCTCTGCGTCCGGGCCGCGGTGATCGGCTGACGGCTCAACCCCTGCCGGAGTCAGGGGAGTCGGGAGGTGGTGCGGCGAGTCGGTAGAGTGACCGCTCGTGGCTGCACGACCGTTGAACGAGATCGTCGAACAAGGCTGGGCCAAGGCGCTGGAGCCGGTGACCGAGCGGGTCGCCGCCATGGGCGACTTCCTGCGGGCGGAGATCGCCGCGGGGAGAACCTACCTCCCGTCCGGGGCGAACGTGCTGCGCGCCTTCCAGCAGCCGTTCGACGAGGTGCGCGTCCTCGTCGTCGGCCAGGACCCGTACCCCACGCCCGGGCACGCGGTGGGCCTCAGCTTCTCCGTCGCGCCCGAGGTGCGTCCGCTGCCGGGCAGCCTGGAGAACATCTTCCGCGAGATGAGCGACGACCTCGGAGTGCCGCGCCCGTCGAACGGTGACCTGACTCCCTGGACCCGGCAGGGCGTACTGCTCCTCAACAGGGCGCTCACCACGGCCCCGCGCCGGCCCGCCGCGCACCGCGGCAAGGGCTGGGAGGAGGTCACCGAGCAGGCCATCCGCGCCCTGGCGGAACGCGGCACTCCGCTGGTGGCGGTGCTCTGGGGGCGGGACGCGCGCAACCTGCGGCCGCTACTGAAGGGCGTGCCCGCGGTGGAGTCCGCGCACCCCTCGCCCATGTCCGCCGATCGCGGCTTCTTCGGCTCCCGCCCCTTCAGCCGCGTCAACGACCTGCTGGCGCAGCAGGGCGCGCAGCCGGTCGACTGGCGCCTGCCGTGACGGAGAGCGGCGCCGGCTGGGTGCTGGGCGTCGACTCCGGCGGCTCGGGGCTGCGCGTCGCCCTGGCGCCCGCCGCCGGGGTCACCTCTGTCGCCGGCGGGTTCGCGGACGCCGTGCGCGAGGAGTGCCGCGAGCCGGTGCGTACCGGTCCCGAGGGCATCGACGCGCGGCACCTCGCCGCGCAGGTGGTGCCGGCGGCCCGGGCCCTCCTCGACCGCGTGGGCGGGCGGGACGGCGGCCTGACCGCGGTGTGCGTCGGCGCGGCCGGCATGGCCACCCTGGGTACGGGACTGCGCGCCCTGCTGCCGGAGGAGTTCGCCCGCACTCTCGGCGCGCGGAGCCTGCTCCTCGCCGCCGACGCCGTCACCGCGTACGCGGGCGCGCTGGGTGTCGCACCCGGCGCGGTCGTCGCGGCCGGCACCGGGATGATCGCCCTCGGCACCGACCTGCACACCTGGCGGCGGGCCGACGGCTGGGGGCACCTGCTGGGCGACTGCGGCGGCGGCGCCTGGATCGGGCGCGCGGGCCTGGACGCCGCGCTGCGCGCCCACGACGGCCGGGAGGGCGGCTCCCCGGTGCTGCTGCGGCGCGCGGAGGAGACGTTCGGCCCCGCCGCCGGACTGCCCGGCCTGCTCTACCCCCGCACCGACCGGCCCGCGCTGCTCGCCTCCTTCGCCCCGCAGGTCGCGGCCGCCGCCGACCCGGCCGGAGGGGACGGGGACGCGACGGCCCGCGCCGTGCTGGCGGACGCGGCACGGGAGATCGCCCGGTCCGCCGCCGCGGTGTGCCCCGCACCGGACGGCCCGTCGCCCTCCGCCCCGGGCGTGGAGGCACCACGGGTGACCCTGACCGGCGGGCTGTTCCGGATGGGCGAGGTGCTGCTGGAGCCGCTGCGCCGGGAGCTGGCCGTCCGGCTGCCGCACGCCCGCACGGTCCCGGCCGCCGGCGACCCGCTGGACGGAGCCCTGCTGCTCGCCGGGCGGCGCGCGGCGGGCGCCCCGGGCCTGCCGGAGGACGAGCGGCTGCTCACCGTGCACACGCCGCCCAGCGGGGCTTGACGGGATCGCACAGTCGTGCCCGCGCGACGCGCGGTGCGAATGGGACATTCGTCACCGTTCACCCCCGCTCGAACAGTAGGGTCCTTCAAGGCATTAACATGCGGGCGCATGAGCTCCCCCACAGGGCCGGACAACGGCCTGCCCGTACGAATGCCGCGTCCCCGCCAGTCCGGTCGGCACCGCCGGCCGGAGCCCGTGGTCGCCCCGGAGAATGCGCCGGCGCTGGTGCTGGCCGTGCCCGGGGAGCCGACCTCTGCGACGCGTGGCCTCGCCGAGGAGATCGTGAGCATCGCCCGCTCCGAGCTGCCCGGCCTGGACGCGCGGATCGGATACGTGGAGGGCGGCGGCGAGGAGTTCCCCGGCCTGACCGAGGTGCTGGCCCGTGCCGCGGGCGACCGCGCGGCCGCGCCGTCGCCCACCCTGGCGCACGAGGCCGGCGCGGAGGGCCCCGCAGGCACCGCACCGGGTGACGCGCAGGTCTCCGACGCGCTCCCGGCCGTCGTGGTGCCGCTGCTGGCGGGTCCGGACGCCGCCCACATGCGGCAGATACGGCAGGCGGTGCTGAACAGCGGTTCCGGCGCGGAGCTCACCGACGTGCTCGGCCCGCACCCGCTGCTGGCCGAGGCCGTGCACGTGAAGCTCTCCGAGGCGGGGCTCGCCCGCGCGGACCGTGCCCGGTTGTTCACGGTGGCCACGGCGGCGGACGGCATCATCATCGCCAGCCTCGGCGGCGAGGAGGCCGTCCAGGCCGCGGGCATCACCGGCATGCTGCTGGCGGCCCGCCTGGCGGTTCCGGTGCTGGCCGCCGGGCTGGACGAGGAGGGCGCGATCGCGCGTGCCGCGCAGCAGCTGCGCGACTCGGGCTCCCAGCACCTCGCCGTCGCGCCGTGCCTGATCGGCCCGGAGATCCCGGCCGGGCTGCTCCAGGCCGCCACGGACGAGGCCGGCTGCGCCGCCGCGGAGCCGCTGGGGCCCTACCCCGCGCTGGGCAAGCTGGTCGCCTCGACGTACGGCGCGAAGCTCGGGCTTCCGCAGCAGCCGGCACCGGGCATGCCCGTCCGCTGACCGGCCTCCGGCCGGCCCCCGCCGACGACCTCACCCGCGCCCCCGGGCAGGGCGGTGCCACCACCACCCGGCCCGGGGGCGCGGCGCATCGCCCCGGGGTACGCGGCACCTCGCTGCCCACCACCCGCCAGGAGGAGACTCAGCTGAGCGGCACCCCACGGCGGCGACGGGTCCGCCCCGGTGGTGTGCGGCGACTCCGCCGACGAAGGGAAGCTCCGTTCCGGGGCCGGACGGAGGCGGTGCGGACCTCCCGGAGCCGTCCGGGGCCCTGGCTCTTCCCGGGCTCTCCCAGCCGCCCGTTCCTCGATGGGGGCCGCCTCAGCGTGCTGTGGTGCGCGGCCGGGCCCGCGCGGACCGCACACCCGCGGCGGCGCGTTCCTCCCGGCCCTCGGACCGGGCGCCCCGAAGGGCCGCCAGGGCGGGATGCCGACGCGCCCGCCGGGGTGCCCGGACCTCAGCCGGCCGGGCGGGCGCCCACCGGCGCGACCTCGCCGATTCTGCGGCGGCAGGCCGTCGCGGGTCAGGGGGCGAAGGCGATGCAGGAGGCGGCGGGGACGGCGAGGGAGCCGGCGGGGCGGGGCATGCCCGTCGCGGCGTCGATGTCGAACCAGGTGACGTCTCCGGAGCGTTCGTTGGCGGCGTAGAGCCACTGCCCGGAGGGGTGGAGGGCGAGGTCGCGGGGCCAGTGGCCGCCGCACGGCATCGTCACGACCAGTTCCGCCTCCTCGCCGTTCTCGTCCAGGGTGAGGACGGCGATGCTGTCGGCACCGCGCACCGCGACCCAGGCGAGGCGGCCGTCGCCGCGGAGGACGACCTCGGAGGGGTAGGTCTCTCCCCCGGTCTCGTCGGGCACCACCCGGGTCTCGCCGAGCGGCTCCAGGCGCCCCTTCTCCGCGTCCCAGGAGCACACCGTGAGCGTGGGCCGCAGTTCGCCGACGACGTAGGCCCGGGTGCCGTCCGGGCCGAACGTCAGGTGCCGGGGGCCGGTGCCCGGCCGCAGGGCGACCTGGTGGAGGGGGCGCAGGTCGTCGTCCTCCAGCGCGGAGACCCAGACCGAGTCGGTGCCGAGGTCCACGGCGAG
Organism: Streptomyces sp. CNS606; assembly: GCF_000426325.1. NCBI lineage: Bacteria > Bacillati > Actinomycetota > Actinomycetes > Kitasatosporales > Streptomycetaceae > Streptomyces > Streptomyces sp. CNS606. Next base: position 46,361 of record NZ_AUFD01000022.1, on the reverse strand, counting down.
CAGGTGGCGGCCCGACGGGTCCACGACGACCTCGTGGGCGTGCGGGCCCTGCTGCCGGTCGGCGACCGGGCCGCTTCCCTCGTGGCGGTGGACCTTCGCCGGTCCGAGGGGCGTACCGTCCGCCGCCGTCCCGAGGACGCTGACGCTGCCGGAGCCGTAGTTGGCGGTGCACAGCAGCCGTCCGGCACGGGTGAGGTGCGTGGGGCCGGCGCCGTCCACCGGCACGGGGGCTCCCAGCGGGGAGGGGCGGTCGGGGTCGGCCAGCGAGAGGGCGGTCACGGCGCCGTCCTCCTGCTCGCACACGCTGTGCAGCACCCCGTCGCCGACCACCAGGTAGGAGGGGTCGGGGACCGCGTCGCCGGTGTGGTGCAGCGCCCGCAGGGAGCCGTCGTCGGGGTCGACGCGGGCGGTGGTGATGCCGCGTCCGCCCTCGGAGGTGAACGACCCCAGGTACGCCCGTCCCGCGGGGGCGTACCCGTCGCCGTGCCGCTGCGTGCCGCTGCTCCGGTCGGTGCTCACGGATCCGCCTTCCGCCCTGGGGCTGCCGGGTCTGCCGTCCGGGAGCGACCGTAGCAGCCGATCATGGCCCGGGACCGGGGTCGCGGGACACAGCGCGCCGTGTCGCCCGGGGAGCGCGTCAGGCGGCGGTGGTGAGCGGTGCGCGGGGCGGAGCGTGCACGGGGACGGCTAGCTCGACCAGCGCCGTCTCCAGGCCGTGCAGGTGGCCGAGCGCGCGGTCGGCTCCGGGGTGGCGGCACGGGGTGTCCTGGCCGGTGACCGTCTCGTCGGCGTTGGTGCACGCGTCCCGGGCAGGACCGGTGAGCCGGTGCACGGCCTCCTCGACGCGGCGGCAGGCGTCGGCGAGGCGCGCGTCGTGCGAGGCGTCGGGGTCGGCGGCCACCCGTGCGAGTCCGCGGGCCTGACGGGCGCAGTCGTCGAGGAGGGCGAGGACCTCCCGGGCGCGGGCGCGGCGTGCCCGCAGCGGGCTGAGCGGGTGCACCAGGGGCGCCAGCGAGGTGCGCACCCGGCCGAGGAGCATTTCGAGCTCCGCGATGCGCCGCGCCGGGTCGGCGCTCTCGTCGCCGGCGAGCCGCAGCGCCGACTCGCGTGCGCAGGCGTGGACGCAGCGGACGGCGCGCCGGATCCAGCCGTGGGTGGCGGCGTGGGTGGTGACGGGCAGCACGAACGCGACGGCGAGGCCGGCGCCGAGCGCGCCGACGGCGGTCTCGATCAGGCGGAGCTGGAGCAGCCCGGGGTGGAGCGCACCCAGCATGCCGTACAGCAGGCCGACCAGGACGGTCACGAAGAACATCATCCAGCTGTAGGACACCGCGGCGGTGTAGAAGATCCCGAAGACGCAGACCGACAGCAGCAGGCCGGTGGCCACCGGTCCGCCGTCGACGGGCACCGCGACCCAGAGGCCCGCCACGATGCCGACGAGGGTGCCGAGCACCCGGCGGAAGCCGCGGACCAGGGTCTCACCGCGGGACGCGGTGTTGACGAAGATCCACCACGCGGCGCCGACGGCCCAGTACCAGCGCTCCTGGGAGAGCAGTTGCCCGGCGGCGAGAGCGAACGCACAGGCGGCGGCGGTCTGCACGGCGAGGCGGGTGGTCGGGCGGGCGAGTCCGCGCCCGCCGGGCGGCGCGGGCGCGGGGGGCGGCGGGGTGCGGCGCTCGTAGCACCAGAGGCCGAAGCGGACCGCGCAGACCACGAGTACCGCCAGCAGCAGGGCGGCGTGCAGCCCCGGGGCTCCGGACAGGCCGGTGGTGAGGAACTGGGCGGCGAAGAACATCATGAACCCGAAGACGCCCAGTGCGTGCCCGCGCGTGCCCCAGCGGCGGGCGTAGGCACCGGCGAACGCGACGGCGAGGAAGGCGGCGTCGCGAAGGAGGGGTGCGTCCCGGAGGGCGAGTGCGAGGGTGAGGACGGGGACGCCGACGGCCGGCAGCAGCGCGACGGTCACGGCCTGACGGCGCACGGTCGGGTCGGTCACGGTGAAGAGCGCGAGGAGCGCGGCCAGGCCCGCGATGACGCAGGCCTCCAGGGAGAGACCGGCTGCCGCCGGGGCGGCGACGGCCGCGCCGATGCCGAGCACGGCGCGGGAGGCGGCACGGAGCCGCATGCGGCCGGGGTCGGGGGCCACAAGGTGGCGGTAGGGCCGGGCGGCACGTCGTCGGGCGCCCCGCGGGGAACGGTCGCCGGCCTGCTCCGCCACGGTCACGTCGTCCTTCGCCACGCCCGTCCGTGCCCTCCCTCCGGGCCCAGCTCTGACCCGCTTGTCTGCATATGGATACGACAAGAGGAAAGCATCCTCTGCCTCGGTCAACCAAATTGCGGACGGGGTCGGTGACGGACTTCACGCCGAGGCGCGGCGCGGGGACGGCTGTTCGCGGCGGCGGCGCACCCGGACGGGCCTGCCACCGCCGCACCGTGCGCTCAGGCGGTCAGTAGGTGCCGTGGTCCAGCGGGCGGTAGACGGTGAGCGCCTCGTGCTGCTTGTCGATCAGCAGTTCGCGCGGCGCCGGGGCGACCTCGCCGTCGAAGGCGAGGTGCGTGCCGTCCGGTATGTCACTGATCCGCAGCCGGCGGAGGCGGGCGGTGCTGTGCACCGGGGAACGGCCGACGACGCTGGTGAGCGCGGCGGCGAGCAGGCGGCTGCGGGACCAGCGTCCGCCGGGCACCACCCGCACGTCCAGCAGGCCGTCCGCGAGGTCGTGGCGCCGCACGGGAGCGACGCCCAGCCCGCGGTAGGTGCAGTTGCCGACGAACAGCTGCCACATGGGCCGCTGCCTGCCGCCGAGTCCCGCCTCGACGGGGCCGGCGGTGTGCAGCACCCGCATCGCGGCGAGGACGCCGGCGGGCCAGGCGCCGATGCGGGGCGCCCAGCGTTCCCGCATGCGGACCAGTTCCGGGTAGGAGCCGAGGCTGAAGGTGTTGAGGAAGTAGCCGGGGTGGCCGTCCGAGCGCCCCGGGCCGGGCGTGAAACGGGCGAGGTCGACCGCGACCGCGTCGCCCGCGACCACCGCGCGGCACGCGTCCTCCGCGGTCTCGATGCCGAGGTCGTAGGCGAAGTGGTTGCGCGTGCCACCGGGCAGGACGGCCAGCGGCAGACCGTGGCGCAGCGCGGCTTGCGCGGCGCAGTTGATGGTGCCGTCGCCGCCCAGGACGCCGAGTGCGCCGCCGGTCTCCGCCGCCCGTGCGGCCCCTTCGTCGAAGGCCGCGGCGACGTCGTCCGACCGCGGGTCGCAGAGCACGATCTCGGCGTCCGGCAGCAGGGCGCGGACGACGGCCAGCCCGGCGGGCTCCTCGGCGGGAGCGTCGTCCGGCCCGTCGGCGGGCTCGGCGGTGCGCTGCCCGGAGGAGGCGTTGGCGACCAGGACGAGGCCCTTGCCGCCGCGCAGGGCGGGCGCGTCGGACAACGGGCGTGCGGGGGTGGGCAGTTGGGAGCGGGTGGGCGCGAGTCCGCGGACCGCGAAGGCGGCTCCGACTCCGATCGCGGCACCGGCCAGGACGTCGCTGGGGTAGTGCACGCCGGTGTAGACGCGGGAGAACGCGACGGCGGCGGCGAGCGGCGCGACGGCGGCTCCCCATCGCGGGTTCTCCAGTGCCAGTCCGGTGGTGAACGCGGCCGCCGAGGCGGAGTGGCCGGAGGGGAAGGAGGTGGTGACGGGCTGGGTGTGCAGCTGCCGGACCACCGGCACGTTGTCGAGGATCGGCCGTGCCCGGCGTACCGCGCGCTTGCCCAGGGTGTTCACCGTGGCGGAGGCGACGGCGAGCGAGGCGACACCGCGCAGGGCGGTCCGCCGGGCGGCGGGGTGGCGGGTGGCGGCGATGCCGGCGGCTACGGCGAACCACAGGCCGCCGTGGTTGGCGGCCTTGCTCAGCCTGGGCAGCACCCGGTCGCCGCCGGGCCAGTGCCGGGCCGCGACCTTGTGGAACAGTCCGTGGTCCCAGGCGCTGACACGGTGCGCGTGCAGCACCCAGCGCGCGGCCTCGGCCGCGGCGCCGGCGTCACGGAAGCGGGCCGGGAAGGCCGCTCGAGTCATCTCGTCCCTCGCAGACCGTCGTCGGCGCGGCCGGGCCGGCCGCGCCTGTGCGCGCCGAATCTACCGCCGCCTGCCCGCCGGGGGGCCGAGCACCCCCGAAATGCACGCTGCTCGCCCGCGCGTCGGCCCGTGGGATGCCGCGGGCGGGACGGGGGCTCAGGCTCCGGTGGTGGAGCCCGGCCGGACGATCATGAGCACGACGACGATGGCCCACAGCAGGTTGAACACGCCGGTGAGCATGCCGAGTCGGGCCGCCTGCGACCGGGAGGCGCGGGCGTACTCCTCGTGTTCCGAGGGAGCCTGCGCGCCGTCCGGCAGCGGCTCCAGCATCTCCCGCTGGCCGGGCAGGATGGTGGCGATGAGCAGCGCGGCGGCCAGGGCCGTCAGGACGAGCGAGGCGACCAGCCACGGATCGCCGAGGACTCCGAGCTGGGCGCCGGTGGCGATGCCGAACACCGGGACGGCGACGCCGACCACGGTGTAGGCGCGGCAGATCCGGTGCAGCAGGGCGGCGGACGCCGCCGCCGGGCCGCCGGACGCGGCCTCTCGGGCGTAGCGCGGGAAGAGTGAGGCGGCCACGGCGATCGGCCCGAGCACCAGGATCGCCGCGAGTACATGGACGGACAGCAGCAGTTTCGTCATCGCACGACTCTCCGAGGCGTAGACAGACAGGCACAGATAAGTAGACAGCCAATAGGTAGCACACCGACCTATGCAGTGTGTAGGCTGCCCACCCATGAAGACGGACGCGGTGCGCGGACACCTGGACGGAATGCTGCTGGCCGTGCTCGAACCCGGGCCGCTGCACGGCTACGCGATCATCACCGCCGTGCAGCGCCGCAGCGGGGGCGCGCTCGACCTGCGGACGGGCACCGTCTATCCGGCGCTCAACCGGCTGGAGCGGCTCGGCCTGCTGACCAGCAGCTGGGAGGCGACGGGCGAGCGCAGGCGGCGACGGTACGAGCTGACCGACGCCGGACGCGCCGGTCTGGCGGGCGAACGGCAGGCCTGGCGGGAGTTCACCGAGGCGATCGGCTCCGTCCTGGCCCCCGGCGGGTCGCCGCGGAGTGCGACATGACGACCCAGGAGGCTCGGCAGACCGACCGCGTGGAAGCGTTCGTGACGGAGCTCGCGGACGGCCTGCACGGGCCGGTCCGCGCGAAGAGGCGTCTGCTCGCCGAGATCCGTGACGGCCTGGCGGAGACGGTCGACGCGCACACGGAAGCCGGCGACACGGACCCGGCGGCGGGCTTCGGGCGGGCGGTGCGGGAGTTCGGCAGCCCGCGGGAGCTGCGGCCGGCCTGCCAGCGGGAACTGACGGTGGCCCAGGCGCGCCACACCGCGCGCGCCCTGGCGTCGACCGCCCCGCTGCTGCCGGTCTGCTGGTACGCGGCGGGCGGAACGCAGGCCGGAGCCGGGCAGGGCCTCAGCCTCTCCGACGGCTTCCGTCTCGTGGCGCTCCGGCTCGCCGAGGTCGCCGGCGTCGCGGCGCTGTGCGCGGTGGCCGTTCTGGCGCTCACCGGCTTCCTCGCGCGGCGGCTGCCCGTCCCCGAGCGGCTGCCGCAGGTCGTGGGCTGGACGGGGACGGCGGCGAGCGGGGCCATGGCCGCTGCCGCGCTGCTGCTGACCGCCTCCCTCGTCCTCGCGGCGAGCTGGACGGCGCCGCTCGCCGCCGCGCTCGCCGCCGTGACGCACGCCGTGGTGGCGCCCTCGGCCCGCGCCTGCCGCCGCTGCGCGCGGCTGACACCGGCCACCTGACCGGCCCCGCCAGGCGCAACGGCAGGACCGGGGGCGGGTTCACCCCAGGAAACTCAGCCTGACCTTCCGGTCCGGGTTGTCGCGGTTGGTGTCCACCAGACAGACGGACTGCCAGGTGCCCAGGGCGAGTTGACCGTCGATGACGGGCAGGGTGGCGTGCGGGGCCACCAGCGCCGGGAGGACGTGGTCGCGGCCGTGGCCCAGGCTGCCGTGCCGGTGCCGCCACCGGTCGTCGGCGGGCAGCAGGTCGCGCAGCACGGTGAGCAGGTCCGTGTCACTGCCGGCACCGGTCTCCAGGACGGCGACGCCCGCCGTGGCGTGCGGGACGAAGACGTTGAGCAGGCCGTCCCGGCCGCTCGCCGCCCGCTCGAGAAACGCCTCGCATTCCAGGGTCAGGTCCGTGACGGACTCGCCCGAGCCGGTGGTGATCTCGAGGACATGGGTGCGGAAGGCGTCGTCGCTCATACCGCCATCCTCCCCCTCCGCCCGGACCCGCGGGCAAGTCGACATCCGTACAGATGCGCGACGGCCCACACGTCCGCGTGAGGATGGGGCGAACGGGGCGCGCGGGACGGGCGTGACGTCGGATGCTGACGGTGCGCGAGCGACGGGCTGCAGACCGTGCGCGCGCCTCCCCCGAGGTTCCCGAGGGAGTCGTCCCGGGGGAGATGTCCCATCGACCGCAGTACCGAGGAGAACGCACCACCATGAACGTGATCACCAGCCTGCTCGCCGGCATCGTCCACTTCCTGGGCCGGCTCGTCTGAAGCACGTCCCCGACCGGCGCCGTCCCTCCCCGTCCCAGGGAGGGGCGGTGCCCCGGTGGGGGCCTGCCGCGTCGCACCGGCGCGCCCCGGCGGCGTCAGAGTTGTAGACCACTGGCGTACTGCGTGGACCCTTGTCCCGGTTGACCGGCATGGATAGCTTCCGGCCATGCCTACCCGCCGTTCCCTCCTCGCCGGTGGCACAGCCGCCGCACTCACCGCACCCCTGACCGCCTCCGCGGCGTCCCCGGCCGCCGCGGCAGGCCACCACCGGCACCGCCGGCTCACCACCGGCGCGGACCGCGCCGCCGCCCAGCGGTGGTCCATGCTCCGGGGCCGCAAGGTCGGCGTGATCAGCAACCCCACCGGGGTGCTGGGCGACGCCGGACACATCGTCGACTCCATGGCCGCCCGCGACGAGCTGAACATCGTCGGCGTCTTCGGCCCCGAGCACGGCTTCCGGGGCAGCGCACAGGCCGGCGAGTCGGAGGACACCTTCATCGACCCGCGCACCGGCCTGACGGTGTACGACGCCTACGGCGCCGACACCGCGAAGATGCGCGAGCTGTTCACCACCTCCGGCGCCGACACGATCGTCTTCGACATCCAGGACGTCGGCGTCCGCTTCTACACCTACATCTGGACCATGTACAAGGCGATGGCGGCGGCCCGCGACATCGGCGCGCGCTTCGTCGTCCTGGACCGGCCCAACCCGATCGGGCGCTGGGCCGACGGCCCGCTGATGACGGCGGACTACACCTCCGGCGTCGGCCTGAAGGAGATCATCCAGCAGCACGGCATGACCGTCGGCGAGCTGGCCCGCTACTTCAACGGCGAACTGCTGCCCCAGGAGGGCGACGGAGGCCGGGTCGAGCTGGAGGTCGTGGAGTGCCGCGGCTGGGACCCGTACTCCACGCAGTCGGACAGCCCCCTGCCGTTCGTGCCACCGTCGCCCAACATGCCGACCGAGGACACCGCGGTCGTCTACGCGGGCACCGGTTACTTCGAGGGCACGAACATCTCCGAGGGCCGCGGCACCACACGGCCGTTCGAGCTGGTGGGCGCGCCGTACCTGGACTACCACTGGAGCGACCGGCTCAACGCCCTGGACCTGCCCGGCGTACGGTTCCGCGAGGCGTACTTCAAGCCCACCTTCAGCAAGCACGCCGGGGAGAACTGCGCGGGCGTGCAGGTCTTCGTGACCGATCCGAAGCGGTTCCGGCCGGTCCCGACGGCGGTCGCCATGCTGATCGAGGCGCACCGCTACCCCGAGTTCGCCTGGCGCGAGGACTCCTGGGACCCGGAGCGTCCGTTCTGGATCGACAAGCTCTCCGGCTCGCCGCGGCTGCGCGAGATGATCGACGCGGGCGCGGACCTGGAAGAGTGCGCGGACGCCTGGCGCGGCGAGGTCCGGGACTTCGAACGCACCCGCCGCCGGTACCTGCTCTACCGCTGAGCCGCCCGGCGCGGCCGGTCCCGCCTCCTCGCGGGACCGACGCAGGTGACCGGGCCGCCGCACGGCCGGGATGAGTAGCCGTACTCATGCGCCCGGCCGGGCGGCGGCGCACGATCGGACCATGACGACACCCGTTCAGCGGCCCATGACCGCCGCGTTCTTCGTGCAGGCCGCGCTCTCCTTCGCCCTGGCGCTGGTCAGCGTCGCAGTCGGCATCGCCTGGCTGCCGGTGGACTCCTGGCAGCGCGGATTCCTGGCGCTGGGGCTGGTGTTCCTGGTGAGTTCGACCTTCACGCTCGCCAAGTGCGTGCGCGACAGACAGGAGTCGCAGGAGGTCACCCACCGGGTCGACCAGGCCCGCATCGACAAGATCCTCTCCGAACACGACCCGTTCGACCTCAAGCAGCCCTGAGCGCCCCTCGGGCCCTGGTGGGCCCGCAGTCGTAGGACGAACGCCCGGAGGGGCACGCAACGGACGTAGGACCGGCGGGCCGGAACGTTCCGTCCGGCGGCCGTGTCGCCGCCGCACGCCTCACCCCTAGCGTCGCCGTATGGGGAACGACAGCGGAGTACTGGACGAGGCGCTGGACCGGCTGCACGCCACGGGCCCGGAGTTCGAGGGCTGGCTGACCAACCACGCGCCGATGGCCGTGGAGGCCCTGGCCCGGCACGGCCGGGAGGACGCGGTGCACACCTGGCTGGACCGCTACCGCGGCCGGCTGGACGAGGCGCCGCGGCCGTACGAGCGGGTCACCGCCGCGGGGTGGCGGGAGGCGCTCGGCGACCACCGGCGGCTCGCGGACTGGACGGACTTCTTCCTGCGGGAGACCGCCGAGCAGCCGTGGCGCGAGGTCCTCGGCCTGTGGTGGCCGAGGCTGCTGCCCGGCATCAGCGGCGCCGCCACCCACCCGGTGATCCGGGTGGGCCACGCCGTGCGCACCCTCCTGCACGACGGGGAGACCGCGCCGCGCCGCGAAGAACTCGCCCATGCGCTGGGCTACTGGGCGGCGCGGCACGCCGTGCTGCCGGAGGATCTGCGTCCGGTCCAGGCGCCGGACGGCGCACCGGCCGCGCTGGAAGCCGTACGGCCGGTGCGTCAGGAGGGGGGCGTCCGGGACCGCCTGGCGCGGCTCGGCGAGCTGCCCGCCTGGCCCGGCGGGGCCGGGCGGGGTGCCACACGGCCGGGGCCCGAGGCGGCACGGGAGCGGCTGGTCGAGCTGGTGCGCGCCGCCACCCACCGGTACGGCACCCGTGCGCACGGGTCACCGGTGATGCTGGTGCACGCGGCCACCGCGCCCAACGCGGTGCTGCGCACCCTCCCGGCGCTGGCTCCGCAGCTGTGGGAGCCGAGCCTGCGGGCGGCGTGGGCGGCGGCCGCGGCCGTCACCGCGGCCTACACCCCGGACGTACCCCTCCGGGCGCGGGAGGTGGGCGGCCTGGGGCCCGAGGAGGTGTTCGCCCGGGCCGCCGAGCACGGCGACGAGCATGCCGTGAAGTTCGCCGACACCGCACTGGACGTGGGCGACGCACCGGCACTGGCGGCGGCGCTGCGGGCCGTGGAGATGATCGACCCGCTGGGCTGACCGGGCCGGCGTCCCGCATCCCCGGTGCGGCCGGCGGAGTCAGAGCAGGCCGTGGAAGGCCTGTTCGGCGGGGGCGTCGAGGACGACGAAGCGGATCTCCTCGAACGCGTCCGGTGCGGCGGCGACGGTCTCCCGGACCGCGGCCACCGCGATGCTGGCGGCGTCGTCGGCCGGCCAGCGGTAGACGCCGGTCGAGACGGCGGGGAAGGCGACCGTGCGGGCCCCGAGTTCGCGGGCGACACGCAGCGACTCGCGGTAGCAGGACGCCAGCTGGTCGGAGCGGTCCTCGCTGCGGCTGTGCACCGGCCCGACGGTGTGGACGACCCAGCGGGCGGGGAGGCGGCCCGCGGTGGTGGCCACGGCCCGCCCGGTGGGCAGCCCGCCGCCGTACTGGGAGGCGCGGAGCTCCCGGCACTCGGCGAGGATCTCCGGCCCGCCCGCGCGGTGGATCGCGCCGTCCACTCCCCCGCCGCCCAGCAGGGACGAGTGGGCGGCGTTGACCACCGCGTCCACCTGCTGCTCGGTGAGGTCGCCCCGTACCAGCCTCAGTGCCGTCATGTGTTCATGGTGCCACCGCGGTGCGGCACTTGACCGCCGCGCGGCCCCGGGGAGCCGTTGCGCGGGCCGCGCCGCACGGGTGAGCATCGGATCATGACGTCCTCCCACCTCGTCCGCATGATCGAGTTCCAGGCCGCGGCCTGCCGCGAGCTCGGCTCGCCGCTCTACGCGGCGGTGCTGCGACGGGTCGCCGGGGACGTGCGGGACGGCGGAGTGTGCGCCGAGGCGCTGGCCGGGCACGAGGAGGCGCCGGGTCCGGACGCGGTCGCCCTGCGACTGCTCGGGGGTGTGCACGCGCTGGCGCTCACCGGCCGCGTCCCGGCGCTCGCGGCCCACTACCCGAGCGCGGGCGGCACCTTCGATCCGGCGCGGGAGGCGGAGCTGTGGGCGGCGTTCCGCGCCGCGGTGGCCGGGCACCTGCCGCACGTGCGGGACTGGATGGAGCGGCCGCCGCAGACCAACGAGGTGGGCCGGTCCAACGTGCTGCTGGCCGGTGCCCTGCACGCCGCAGCCCGGCGGACGATGCCGGTGCGCCTGCTCGAGGTCGGTTCGAGCGCCGGTCTCAACCTGCTCGCGGACGGCTTCCGGCTGACCGCGCCGGGCCTCGCGTGGGGCCCCGAGGGCTCGCCCGTCGAGCTGCGGGACGGCTGGGACCGGCCGGTCCCGGAATGGCTGACGGAGGCGGCCGCCCGGACGCCCGAGCTGCGCGTGGTCGAGCGGCGGGGCTGCGACCGGGACCCGGTCGATCCGCTGTCCCCCGCCGGCGCGCTGGTGCTGCGCGCGTACCTGTGGCCGGACCAGACGGCGCGCAGGGCGCGGCTGGAGGGAGCGCTGCGCCGGGCGGCCGAGGTGCCGGCCCCGGTGGCGCGGCAGGACGCGGACGCGTTCCTGGCCGGCGTTCGGCTGCGGCCGGGCACGCTGACCGTCGTGTGGCATTCGGTGATGCGGCAGTACGTTCCCGGGGAGGCGTGGGAGCGGGTGGAGCGGGAACTGGACCGGCTGGCCGCGGCGAGCGGGCAGGACGCCGGCTTCGCGCACGTGGCCTTCGAGCCCCGCCGTGTGGGTGACGACCACCGCTTCCTGCTCTCGGTGCGGGTGGACGGCGGGGCGGAGGAGCTGCTGGCCGAGGCCCAGCCGCACGGGCTGCCCGCGCGGGCGTTCACCGGCTGAGTGGCGGAATGCGGGGTTTCGCGGCGATCGGTACCCTGCGTGCATGCCCGCTCGCTTCAAGGCCGTGACCCTGGACGCCCTGGATCACCAGGCGCTCGCCGACTGGTGGTGCCGTGCGCTGGGCTACCTGCGGCGGGAGTCCCCGGCGGGCCGGGAGAGCCGTCCGGACGAGTGGCCGGTGCCGTTGTACGACCCGACCGGCCACGGGCCGGTGCTGTGGATCAACCCGGTGCCCGAGCCCAAGACGGTGAAGAACCGGTTGCACCTCGACGTCTACGGCAACACCGACGAGATGGTGACCCTGGGAGCGAAGCTGCTGCGGCGCCGCGGCGGCGGCCGGGAGTGGGACGTCCTGACCGACCCCGAGGGCAACGAGTTCTGCGTGTTCCCGCCCAAGCGGCGGCCCACCGGCTGACGGCTCCCCCGAGGCGCGTCTGCCGGCGGCACGTCACCCGACCGCACGTCACGCGACCGGGCTGCCCGTCCGGGTTCCGGCGTCCTCCCCCGGCCCGTCCGCGGGCTGCTCCGCCGCTCCGTCCTCCGGCGGGCCCTCCGGGTCTGCGGACTCCCGCCGGACCAGGGCGGCGTAACGGCCTCCCCGGGCCAGCAGTTCGGCGTGCGTGCCGCGTTCGGCGATGCGGCCGCCGTCCAGGACGACGATCTGGTCGGCGCGGCGGACGGTGGACAGCCGGTGCGCGATGGTGACCGTGGTGCGGCCCGCGGAGAGCGCGTCGATCGCCGCCTGCACCGCGCGTTCGGTCCGGGTGTCCAGCGCGCTGGTGGCCTCGTCGAGAACCAGCACGGGCGGGTCGCGCAGGATCGTACGGGCCAGGGCGAGGCGCTGTTTCTCACCGCCGGAGAAGCGGTGGCCGCGTTCGCCGACGACGGTGTCGTAGCCGTCCGGCAGGGCCGCGATGTGCTCGTGGATCTGCGCGGCCCGCGCCGCAGCGGCCAGTTCGTCGTCGGTCGCGCCGGGGCGCGCGAAGCGCAGGTTCTCGGCGACGGAGGTGTGGAAGAGGTAGGTCTCCTGGGACACGACGCCGACCGCCCGGGCCAGGGTGTCGAAGTCCAGGTCGCGGACGTCGACGCCGTCGAGCGTGACGCGGCCCGCCGTGACGTCGTACAGGCGGGGCAGCAGGTATCCCAGCGTGGTCTTGCCGGAGCCGGTGGCGCCGACCAGCGCGAGGCTCGACCCGGCGGGCACGGTGAGGTCGAGGGCGTGCAGGGTGGGCGGCCCGCCGGGGGTGTAGGCGAACGAGACGTCCTCCAGCCGGATCTCGCCGCGCGGTGAGGGCAGTCGCACCGGCCGCTCGGGCTCGGTGATGTCCACCGTGAGGTCGAGGTACTCGAAGATGCGGTGGAAGAGCGCGAGCGAGGTCTGCATGTCCACGCCGGTGGAGAGCAGCGAGACGGCGGGGCGCAGCAGGCCCTGCTGCAGGGTGACGAAGGCGACCAGGGTGCCGAGGGTGAGTGTGGGGCCGCCGAGGTGGAGGAGCAGGCCGGCGGTCCAGTAGAGCAGGGCGGGGAGGGCGGCCATGACGATGCCGATGGTGGCCATCCGCCAGCGCCCGGCCATGCTGGAGCGGATCTCCAGGCGGGCGAGGTGCTCGGACTCGTCGGCGAAGCCGTCGGTGAGGGAGTCGGCGCGGCCCATGGTGCGTCCCAGCAGGATGCCGCTGACCGACAGGGATTCGGTGACCAGTGCGGACATCGCCGCCATCTGCTTCTGCCGGCGCGCGGTGTGCTCCTTGCGCTCACGGCCCACCCGGCGGCTGATCCAGACGAAGAACGGCAGCAGGAGCAGCGAGGCGGCGGTGAGCCGCCAGTCGAGGGCGAGCATGGCGCAGACGGTCGCCACCACGCTGGTGAGGTTGGAGACCAGCGAGGTGGCGGTGGAGGTCACCGTGGCCTGCATGCCGCCGATGTCGTTGGCGATGCGGGACTGCACTTCGCCGGTGCGGGTGCGGGTGAAGAACGCCAGCGGCATCCGCTGGAGCTTGGCGTAGACGCCGGTGCGCAGGTCGTGCATGACGCGCTGGCCGACGGTGGTGGACAGGAGCGTCTGCAGGACGCCGAAGACGCTGGTGGTGACGGCGATGAGGATCATGCCCAGCGCGAGCAGGGTGAGGAGGCCGGTGCGCCGCTCGGGAATCGCGGTGTCGAGGATTTCGCGGAGCAGGAAGGGCGAGGCGACCGAGACCAGCGAGGAGGCGCCGACGAGCAGGCCGACGACCGCGAGTCGCCCTCGGTAGGGGCGGAACAGCCGCAGGATGCGGCGGATCTGGGCGGGCTGCTCGCGCGCGGTCTTCAGGTCCTCGGGCGACGGGTTCCACAGCGGTGCTTCGCGGGGCAACGGGCTCCTCTTCTGGTCGGCTGCCGGTCCGGGGCGGTCGCCGGGCCGGGTTCGCGGCGCCGGGGTCTCGCCGCGACCGTCTCACGGGTCCGGGGTGGTCACCGGCCGAGGATACGGCCGTCCCGCAGACGGCCGCCGGGAGCGGGTACGCGGGTCAGTCGCGGAGCGTCGCGCGGTCGCCCATCACGATGACCGGGCGGCGGTCCGGGTCCAGGGTGCGCAGCAGGTGTTCCATCGCCCGCCGGGGCACGCTGACGCAGCCGGAGGTGCCGCTGCCGTGGTCCAGGTGGAGCCAGATGAAGCCGCCCTTCTCCTGGCCGCGAGGACGGGTCGGGTCCAGCGGGCTGGTGCCGGGGACGCGGTTGTAGTCGATGGCGACGACGTGGTCGAAGTCGTGTTCGGTCCGGTCCGCCCAGTGCGCGGGGGGCGTGAACGCGGCGGAGTGCAGGTAGGGCAGTGCGGTGCCGGCCGGTGCGGCGTCGACGCCGCCCGCGTCGGTGAGAGTGAAGACGCCGACCGGGGTCCGCTTGTCGCCCTCGTGGTGGTCGGTGGTCCAGCCCCGTTTGCCGTTGTGGCCCTGCCAGCGCTTCTCCAGCGTCCAGGCGCCGGTGCCGCCGCGGCCGTCCCGCTCGCCCCCGCCGTCCCCCTCGCCCCCTCGGGCCCACAGCTCCACCCGGGAGCGGGCCGAGTCGCGGCCCTCGCCGTGGACCACGACGGCCTGCCCGGCGGCCCCGGGTATCCGGGCGCGGTAGCGAGCGCCGACGCCCGGCAGGTGCCGCACACCGGAGGTCGCGGCCGCCTCGGGGGCCGCCTCCCCGCCCCCGTCCTGCGTGCGGGAGCCGCGGTCGCCGCCCGGGGTGTCCTGGCCCGTGCCGCAGCCCGCGAGCAGCAGCGCCAGGGCGGTCGTGCAGGCCGCGGCGGCCGTGCGCACGGTGCGGCCGTGGCAGGCCCGCACTGTGCTCCTGCTGCTTCCGGGGCGTGTCCGCATGCGCCCCATCGTCGCATCACCGTGCGCCCGTCCGCGCGGGAAAACCCGTTGCGCGGACCCCCTCTCCTTGGCGAGCCTTGCATGTCTCCCTCTTCTTCCTCCCGCACCGCTTCCCTGTCCGTACGAGCGCCTTGGGACGTCATGCAGATCCGCGACCTACCGTTCACCGATCCCGGCGTTCCCGACGTGCGGTCCGGGCTGCGGCTGCTGTTGTGGCTGGGCGACCGGCAGCGCGCCGGGCAGGCGAAGTCGCTGGGATGGGGGCTGCTGCACCTGGGGTGCATCGCACTGTTCCCGGTGGTGGTCGGGCTCGCGGTGCAGGCCGTCGTTGACGGCTCGGGAGCCGACCTGGCGAAGGCCGGCGGCCTGATGGCCGTACTGGGCACCGGGGTGACGGTGGGCGACACGATGCTGCACCGCACGGCCGTCACCAACTGGATCACGGCTGCGGCGCGCGTGCAGCAGCTCCTGGCCCGCCGCACGGCCGAGCTCGGCGCGGCCCTGACCCGCCGGGTGGCGGCGGGCGAGGTGGTCGCGGTGTCGACGGGCGACATCGAGAAGATCGGCTGGTGCGTGGAGTCCGCGTCCCGGTTCAGTGCGGCGCTCCTCACCGCGGTCGGCGTGTGCGTGGGCCTGGTGGTGTACGAGCCGCAGCTCGGCGTGCTGGTGGCCGGCGGGGTGTGCGCGCTGGCGGCGGCGGTGCTGCCGTTGCTGCCGCGGGCCACCCGGCGCGCGGACCTGCAGCGTGAGAAGGCGGGCCGCGCCACGGAGCTGGCCGCCGACACCGTCGCGGGACTGCGGGTCCTGCGCGGCATCGGCGGCGAGGAGCTGTTCCTGAGCCGGTACCGGTCGGCCTCGCAGGAGGTGCGGCGGGCGGCGGTGCGCACGGCACGGATGTGGGCGGTGATCGAGGCGGTGCAGGTGGCACTGCCGGGGCTGCTGCTCATCGCGGTGGTGTGGCACGGCGCCGGGATGGTCGCGGACGGCCGCCTCGCCGTGGGCGAACTGGTCGCGGTCTACGGCGCGGTGACGTTCCTGCTGTTCCCGCTGCGGCTGTTCCAGGAGTTCGCCATGGCCTACTCCTTCTCCCGCCCGTCGGCGCGCCGCGCCGCCCGCGTGCTGGGACTGCGCCGCACGGCGGACGGGGGCCTTGGGGCTCCGGCGGAAAGCGGGCGGGCCGGTGACCCGGCGGGCGACCTGTACGACCCGGCGAGCGGACTCGTCGCCGAGGAAGGGAAGTTCACCGCCGTGGTCTGCGGCGACCCGGACACAGCGGGCGCGCTCGCCGAACGGCTCGGAGGCCACGCACACGGCGAGGCCGCGGGCGGCGCGGACGGGGCCGAGGAGCGGTCGGTGCTGCTGGGCGGCGTCCCGCTGGACGGGCTGCCGCTGGAGGCGGCCCGCCGCGTGGTGCTGGTGCAGGACAAGGACCCCGTGCTGCTCTCCGGGACGCTGGCGGAGCTGCTGGACGTGCCCGCCTCCGGTGCGGTGACCCCCGCCGAGGCCCTGGACGCGGCGCAGTGCGGGGACGTGCTGACCGCGCTGGCCCAGAGTTCCGCGGACGTGTCCGATCCGCTGGACGCGCGGATCACCGAACGTGGCCGCTCCCTGTCCGGCGGCCAGCGGCAGCGGCTGGCGCTGGCCCGCTCGCTGGTCACCGACCCGGAGGTGCTGGTGCTGGACGAGCCGACCAGCGCCGTCGACTCGCACACCGAGGCGCGCGTCGCCGACGCCGTCCGCCGGTTGCGCCGCGGCCGCACCACGGTGGTGCTGGCCACCAGCCCCCTGCTGCTGGACCGCGCGGACCGTGTGCTGCTGGTGCAGGGGGACCGGGTCGCGGCCGACGGCACGCACCGGGACCTCCTGCGCACCGCACCGGCCTACCGGGCCGTCGTCACGCGCGATACCGACGACGAGCGCGCCGCCGGCACCCGCCTCGCCCCGGACCACGGAACGGCGGAGGGGGCCGAGGAGACCGCCGAGGACCTGACCGACGAACTCGCTGAAGGGACCACTCGTTCATGATCGGCGTCGCTCCTCCCGCCTACGACCCGGCCGCGCCCGAGTCGGTCACCACGCTGCCCGTGGGCGCTCCGGCGACGGTGCGGGCGTACGTGCGCGAGCTGATGCGGCGGCACCGGCGCGCGTTCACCACGCTGGTCGTGGTCAACGCCGTCGCGGTCACGGCCTCGATGGTGGGTCCCTACCTGCTGGGCGGCGTGGTCGAGGACCTGTCGTCCGGCTCCGGGGACCTGCATCTGGGGCGCACGGTCGCGCTGTTCGCCGTCGCCCTCGTCGTGCAGGCGTGCTTCGTACGGCTGGTGCGGCTGCGCGGCGCGATGCTCGGCGAGACGATGCTGGCGGACCTGCGCGAGGACTTCCTGGTGCGGTCGGTGGCGCTGCCGCCGGGCGTGCTGGAGCGCGCCGGCACCGGCGACCTGCTGTCCCGCATCACCACGGACATCGACCGGCTCTCCAACGCCATGCGGGAGGCCGTGCCGCAGCTCTCGGTGGGCGTGGTGTGGGCCGGGCTGCTGCTCGGCGCGCTGACTCTGACGGCGCCGCCGCTGGCGGTGGCGGTGCTGGTCGCCGCGCCGCTGCTCACGGTCGGGTGCCGCTGGTACTACCGCCGCGCCGGAGCGGGCTACCGCTCCGAGTCCGCCGGGTACGCGGCGGTCGCCGCCGCGCTGGCGGAGACCGTGGACGCGGGCCGGACCGTCGAGGCGCACCGGCTCGGCCGGCGCCGGGTCGCCCTCTCCGAGCGGCGCATCGCCGAGTGGACCGCCTGGGAGCGGTACACGCTGTGGCTGCGCACGGTGCTCTTCCCCGTGGTCAACGCCACGCACGTGGTGGTGCTCGGGGCGACGCTGATGTTCGGCGGATGGTTCGTCCTCCAGGGCTGGCTGACCGTCGGCCAGCTCACCACGGGTGCGCTCTTCGCCCAGATGCTGGTGGAGCCCGTCGGGCTGATCCTGCGCTGGTACGACGAGCTGCAGGTCGCGCAGGTGTCGCTGGCTCGTCTGGTGGGCGTGCGCGAGATCGAGACGGAGGCCGGCGAGGACCACGTGCGGCCGGAGGGACGGGACGTGACCGCGGACCGCGTCCGGTTCGGCTACCACGCGGGCGCCGACGTGCTGCACGGCGTGTCCCTCGACGTGCCCGAGGGCACGCGGATGGCGCTGGTCGGTCCGTCCGGGGCGGGCAAGTCGACGCTGGGCAGGCTGCTCGCGGGCATCTACGCCGCCCGTGCCGGAGAAGTCACGCTCGGCGGCGCGGAGTTGTCGCGCATGCCGGCCGAACGGGTGCGCGCGCACGTCGCGCTGGTCAACCAGGAGCACCACGTCTTCGTCGGCTCCCTGCGGGACAACCTGCTGCTGGCCCGCACCGGCGCGTCCGACGCCGAACTGTGGGCCGCGCTGGGCGCGGTGGGCGCGGACGGCTGGGCGCGCGCCATGCCGGACGGCCTGGACAGCGAGGTCGGCTCCGGCGGCCGCGCGGTCACGCCCGCGCAGGCCCAGCAGATCGCGCTGGCCCGCCTGGTGCTGGCCGACCCGCACACGCTGGTCCTCGACGAGGCGACGTCGCTGCTCGACCCGCGCGCGGCACGGCACCTGGAACGTTCGCTGGCCCGGGTCCTGGACGGGCGGACGGTGGTCGCGATCGCGCACCGCCTGCACACGGCGCACGACGCGGACGTCATCGCCGTGGTGGAGGACGGGCGCATCAGCGAACTCGGCAGCCACGACACGCTGGTCGCGGCCGACGGCCCCTACGCGGCGCTCTGGCGCAGCTGGCACGGCTGACGGGCTCCCCCGGCGCCGGGCCTCCGGGCCCGGCCCCGGGGTGGCGGAGTGACTCGAGTGCCGGAGTGCCTGAGCTAGAAGAGGTCGAGGGCGTAGACGCCGCCCGCACCGCCGACGATCATGAACAGCGGCATCAGCACGCTGACCTCGACCCACGCCCCTGCGCGGAACCGCATGAACCGCGGCGTCCCCAGCGGATACCACCGCTTGCCCTTTATCGGTATGGGCCACAGGATCGGGCATCCGGAGATCGTCAGCGCGTCCCCGATGCTGTGCACCAGTGCCCCCAGCACGATGGGCACGCCGAGCCACACGTAGCGCAGCTCCGGGTCGCCGACGAGCCACTCCGCGCCGTTGCCGGGCTTGATCAGGATGTTGGTGAGGATCCATGCCCCGGCGGCGCCCAGCAGCCACACCAGCACGTCGCTGGAGACGCGGGCCGCCCGCCACAGCAGGCCCTCGACGGCCAGCACGACGTGGACGAAGAGGATGGCCAGCACGGCCCACCGGCCGCCGTACACCGCCGCGGCGGAGAAGCCGGCTCCGATGAGCACCGCCCACGGCCAGGTGTGGGTGAGGGTGCGGTGGCCGCCGGTGCGGGGGCGTTCCCCCTTGCCGCGGGTGGCGTTGTAGACCTTCTCCGAGAGCTTGCCGATGATGGTGCACAGGCCGCGGCCCAGCGGGCCGAAGGCCCGCGAGATGGTCGCCGACGGCTGGTCGAGGTCGGGGGCGAGCGCCGCGCCGGCGCATATGAGGGCCCCCACCACCAGGACCGGCCAGGGCATGGGCCGGTCGAACCAGGCCGCCGCCGCGCCCGCCCCGAGCCATGCCGCCGCTCCGGAGAGCGAGTGCGCCGGTCCCATCATGCTGATCCCCACCCCGGGTTCGTGTCGCGTGTGTGTCGCGTGCGCGCAGCCGTGACGGCGGCCACAGGGCCGCCGTCAGGCGACACAGCGTAGCGGTCGATGATCAAGCGCGCCGCACCGGTTCCCGTCCCGGGTCCGGCGGCAGGCAAGATGGGGGGCGTGACAGCCACCCTTATCGATCAGTTGCCGACCGAAGCCGACCCCGACGCCCTGTTCGCGAACTTCTCGCAGTGGGCGGAGGAGCGCGGCATCAGCCTCTATCCCGCGCAGGAGGAGGCCCTGATCGAAGTGGTGTCCGGGTCCAACGTGATCCTCTCCACCCCCACCGGTTCGGGGAAGTCGCTGGTCGCGGCGGGGGCGCACTTCGCGGCGCTGGCCCGCAACGAGGTGACCTTCTACACCGCGCCGATCAAGGCGCTGGTGTCGGAGAAGTTCTTCGACCTGTGCAAGATCTTCGGTACCGAGAACGTCGGCATGCTGACCGGTGACGCGTCGGTCAACGCGGACGCACCGGTGATCTGCTGCACCGCAGAGGTCCTGGCGTCGATCGCGCTGCGCGACGGGCGGGACGCGGACATCGGCCAGGTCGTGATGGACGAGTTCCACTTCTACGCCGAGCCGGACCGCGGCTGGGCGTGGCAGATCCCCCTGCTGGAGCTGCCGCAGGCGCAGTTCGTGCTGATGTCGGCGACGCTGGGCGACGTCTCCCGCTTCGAGGAGGACCTGAACCGCCGCACCGGACGGGACACGGCCGTGGTGCGGTCGGCGACACGGCCGGTGCCGTTGAGCTACGAGTACCGCGTCACGGGCATGACGGAGACGCTGACGGAGCTGCTGGAGACGAAACAGGCGCCGGTCTACATCGTGCACTTCACCCAGGCGCAGGCGGTGGAGCGGGCGCAGGCGCTGATGAGCATCAACATGTGCACCCGCGCGGAGAAGGACGAGATCGCCGCGCTGATCGGCAACTTCCGCTTCACCACCCGCTTCGGCCGGAACCTCTCCCGCTACGTCCGCCACGGGATCGGCGTGCACCACGCCGGG
This sequence comes from Streptomyces sp. CNS606, assembly GCF_000426325.1. NCBI lineage: Bacteria > Bacillati > Actinomycetota > Actinomycetes > Kitasatosporales > Streptomycetaceae > Streptomyces > Streptomyces sp. CNS606. Next base: position 25,969 of record NZ_AUFD01000022.1, on the reverse strand, counting down.
ATGCTGCCCAAGTACCGGCGGCTGGTGGAGCGGCTGGCCCAGGCGGGTCTGCTGAAGGTCATCTGCGGCACGGACACCCTGGGCGTGGGGGTCAACGTGCCGATCCGCACGGTGCTGTTCACGGCGCTGAGCAAGTACGACGGCACACGGGTGCGCACACTGCGGGCGCGGGAGTTCCACCAGATCGCCGGCCGCGCCGGCCGCGCCGGCTTCGACACCTCCGGGTTGGTGGTGGCGCAGGCCCCGGAGCACGTCATCGAGAACGAGAAGGCGCTCGCCAAGGCGGGCGACGACCCGAAGAAGCGCCGGAAGGTGGTCCGGAAGAAGGCCCCCGAGGGGTTCGTCAACTGGAGCGAGCAGACCTACGAGAAGCTGATCGCCTCCGACCCGGAGCCGCTGACCTCCCGGTTCCGCGTCACGCACGCCATGCTGCTGGCGGTGATCGCCCGGCCCGGCGACGCGTTCTCCGCGATGCGGGAGCTGCTGGAGGACAACCACGAGGACCGCCGCGCCCAGCTGCGGCACATCCGGCGAGCCATCGCGATCTACCGTTCGCTGCTGGACGGCGGCGTGGTGGAGCAGCTGGACGAGCCGGACGCGGAGGGCCGCCGCATCCGGCTGACCGTCGACCTTCAGCAGGACTTCGCCCTCAACCAGCCGCTGTCCACCTTCGCGCTGGCCGCGTTCGAGCTGCTGGACCCGGAGTCGCCGTCCTACGCGCTGGACATGGTGTCGGTGGTGGAGTCGACGCTGGACGACCCGCGGCAGATCCTCGCCGCCCAGACCAACAAGGCCAAGGGCGAGGCCGTCGCGCAGATGAAGGCGGACGGCGTCGAGTACGAGGACCGGATGGAGCGGCTGATGGACGTCACCCATCCGCAGCCGCTGGCCGAACTCCTCTTCCACGCCTACGGCCTGTACCGGCGCTCGCATCCCTGGGTCGGCGACCACCCGCTGTCGCCGAAGTCGGTGATCCGCGACATGTACGAGCGGGCGATGACCTTCAGCGAGTTCGTCTCGCACTACGAGCTGGCCCGCACCGAGGGCATCGTGCTGCGGTACCTGGCGAGCGCGTACAAGGCGCTGGAGCACACGGTGCCGGACGACCTGAAGTCCGAGGCCTTCGAGGACATCGTGGCGTGGCTGGGCGAGATGGTCCGGCAGGTCGACTCCAGCCTGCTGGACGAGTGGGAGGCGCTGGCCAATCCGGAGGTGGAGACCGCGGAGGACGCGCAGGACCGGGCGGACCAGGTCAGGCCGGTGACGGCGAACGCCCGCGCGTTCCGTGTGCTGGTGCGCAACGCGATGTTCCGGCGGGTGGAGTTGGCGGCGCTGGACAAGGTCGCCGAACTCGGCGAGCTGGACGCCGAGTCGGGCTGGGACGCGGACGCCTGGGGCGCGGCGATGGACGCCTACTGGGACGAGTACGACGAGCTGGGCACCGGTCCGGACGCGCGCGGCCCGAAACTCCTGCAGATCGAGGAGGTCCCCCAGGACGCGCTGTGGCGGGTGCGGCAGACGTTCGCCGACCCGTCGGGCGACCACGACTGGGGCGTCTCCGCCGAGATCGACCTGACCGCGTCCGACGCGGAGGGCCGCGCGGTCGTGAAGGTCACCTCCGTCGGGCAGCTGTGAAGACCGGACGGGGGCGGGTCGCCGGCATGGGGGCGGCCCGCCCGGGCGGCACGCGCGCCGGGCGGTGAGCGGCGCGGATCAGACGCTGTTGCGGGCGTCGACGCCCAGGTGCTCGCCGACCCGGTTGACCATGAGCGTCATCTCGTAGGCGATCTGCCCGATGTCGGCCTCGGCGCCCGCCAGCACGCACAGGCAGCTGCCGTCGCCGGCGGCGGTGACGAGCAGCATGCCCTCGTCGAACTCGATCATGGTCTGCCGGACCTGGCCGACGCCGAAGTGGACGCCCGAGCCCTTGGCGAGGCTGTGCAGACCGGAGGCGACGGCCGCCAGGTGCTCGGCGTCGGCGCGCTCCAGGTCCCTGCTGTTGGCCGTCACCAGCCCGTCGTTGGAGAGCACCAAGGCGTGCCGGACGAGCGATATCCGCTGACAGAGGTCGTCCAGCAACCAGTCGAGTCCGGTGTTCAGGGCCATCCCCGGGTCCCCCTTCGCAAGGTGTTCGCGTGCCACCCTTACCCACGACGCCACAGAGAGCAACCTCCCGGGCCGGATGCGGACGGGGTCGGAACCGAACGGAGACCAGCCGATGACGGACCACGGAGGCGACGATTCCCGCCCCGGCCGGGGGCGGTCGGGGAACGATCCGGCGGCCGTGCGGGAGTTCTTCGCGGCCCGGGCGGCCGGGTGGGACGCGAGGTTCCCCGACGACGGCCCGGCGTTCCGTGCCGCCGTCGCCGCGCTCCGGCTGCGTCCGGGCGGGGTGGCGCTGGACGTGGGCAGCGGGACGGGACGGGCGCTGGAGCCGCTGCGGGCGGCGGTGGGCCCGTCCGGCGCCGTGCTCGGGTTCGACCTGACGCCCGAGATGGCGGTGCGGGCCCTGCGGGCAGGGCGCGGACGGGCGGGGCTGCCGGCGGTCGCCGACGCGGCGCGCCTGCCGGTGCGGGACGCCGCCGCGGACGCGGTGCTCGCGGCCGGGCTGCTCACCCACCTGCCGGACCCCGCGGCCGGGCTCCGCGAGTTCGCCCGCGTGGTGCGGCCCGGCGGGCGGCTGGCGGTCTTCCATCCGGTGGGGCGGGCGGTGCTGGCCGCCCGGAAGGGGCACGTGCTGCGGGCCGGCGACCTCCGGGCCGAGAAGAACCTCCGCCCGCTGCTGGCGGCCTGCGGCTGGCTGCTGGAGTCGCTGGAGGACGGCGACGTCCGCTACCTGGCCGTGGCGTTGCGAGCCTGACCGGCGCGGCCGCAGCGGCACGCCCGCGGAGGCGCCGCACGGCCGCGGGCGGAGGTGCCGTACGCCACCCGGCGGCTCTCTGTCCTGCCGGACCGCGGCGGGTTAGGGTGCCCGCACGATCGAGACCCGCACGATCGGGAGAGGGGTCGCATCGTGACCGCCGAAGAGGACGACGCGCTCTACGTGCTGACCGCCGTGCTGCTCACGCCCGCGCAGTTCCCCAGCGTGCTCGGCGACGACTACCCGGAGGCGTGCTCCGTGCTCGGACTGGAGCCCTTCGCGGAGGGCTACGGCCTGGTACTGGGCCAGGACGGCGCCGGCGCCCGGTGGACGGTGGCGACCGAGGACGTCACCCTGGTCGCCTGCGCGGTCGCCGCCTGGGACTGCGGCATGGAGTACGACCTCTCCCCCGACGAGCGCTCGGTGACCGCGGTGCTCCCCGGCTGGCCCCTCGCGGTGGCGGTCGCCGCGCCCGGCGTCCCCGCGCCGCACGACCCGCCGCCGGAGCCGGGCACCGAGGGCCGGTGGAAGGTCTTGGCTCCCCCGGACACCCGGGAGTGGGGGCCCGCGCAGCGGCGCATGGGGGCGGACGAGATCGCCCTCCAGTGGGCGGCGTGGCGCGAGCGGATCGACGACGCCGCGGTCTTCTCCGACGCAGACGCCGAAGCCGGTGCCGGTGCCGCTCCCCCGGCCGGGGAGGAGGCCGACGGGCCTCCCGGTCCGGCGGCGAGCCCGGTGCAGCGGGTGATGCGCGAGATGCGGGCCTATCTGGACGACCCGCCACCGCCCGGCCGCGTACGGTCGGCGTTCGCCTCCGGCGACGCCCGCACGCTGCGCTGCGACGGGCCGGGCTGGAGCATGGTCGCCCGCACCGACGACATCGCGTTCCTGCTGCTCGACGACGAGCCCGGCGAGGTGGTGCCGGTCGGCCGCGGGCCGGGGCTGCCCACACTGCTCAGCGCCCTGGACGGCATCGCGGTACGTCCGGCCGCCTGACGCCTCCCGGGCGCGTACGGGAGCGCAGGGCGACGGTCGGGACCGGCCGCCGCGCCCGCGCGGGGTGTTCTACCTGCCGATCTCCTTGCGGCTGACGCGGCGCAGCCTGCGCCGCTGCGACGGGTCGAGCGCCAGGTAGGCGGCGACCGGGACGCCGACCATCACCAGCAGCGCGATCCAGAACGACGTCAGCCACCACAGGAGCAGGCCCACCGCCACGCCCCCGACGGCGATCTTGCCTCGGTTGGTCATCTGAAGTGCCTCCTCTGCGGGAGCGGCTGCCGCCGCTGTTCATACTGGAGAACGCAGGCCCGGTCCCCCGGGTTCCGTGCGGCGGTGTCCCGCCGGATTCCAGGTTCTCACCTCGCGCGGGATGCCGTACCCGCGCGGGCCGCGGCGCCGTCCGTTCCGGGCCCGGCCCGGCGGTCCGGCGCCGCGGCCCCGGCTCTCGCACGCGCTCGCCGGGCCACACGTTCCGTCCCCGCGGACAGACGCCCGGGGCGCACTCCCTCCGTGCCGGAGGGGGCGCGCCCCGGGAAGGGCGTCCATGCGGAGGACACCCGGTGATGCGGATCCGTCAGGCCAGGCTCTCCATGACGGGGTAGTAGGCGCCGGACTGGCCCTGGGCGGTCGGGTGGTAGGACTCCCACACCGGCCAGGTGGTGCTGTGCAGCCAGCGGTCGCCCGAGCAGATCTCGTGGCCCTCGAAGGCGGGCCGCATGTCGCCGTAGGCGAAGCCGTGGTCGGCGGCGCGCTTGGAGGTCACGGAGTGCAGGTCGTCCGCGGCGGAGTTGATGGCCGCGCGGGACGTCTCGCTGATGCCGAACGAGCAGGTGCCGTTGACCTTGTAGATGTGCGGGTAGCCGAGCACGACCACCCGGGCGTTCGGGGCCCGGTCGCTGATCGCGTTGTAGACCGAGTCCAGCCGCCCGGGGAGCGTGCCCGCGATGTAGGCGCGGGCGTCGGCGATGGCGTCGAGGCAGGCGCCTTCGCCCAGGACGACACAGGTCGTCATGGCGTCGGCGAAGCCGGCGTCGTTGCCGCCGATGCTGATGCTCACCAGGTCGGTGCCGGAGTTGACGGGGCCGAGCTGGCCGGCCAGCACGTCCGACGTGGTCGCTCCGGAGCAGGCCGTGAAGGCGAACGACGCGGGCGCGTTGTTGGCCTTCCACAGCTCCGGGTAGGCGTTGGCGCTGCGCCGGCAGTCGCCGCCGCTGTACGCGCCGGCGCCGACGCCGGAGGAGTAGGAGTCGCCGAGCGCCACATAGTCGAGCGCCGCCGTGTCGGCGGCGTGGGCGCTGGTGGAGAGGGTGGTCAGTCCGAGGACGGCGACCGCGGTGGTGACCGCGGCCTTCCATCTGCGCAGCTTCATGGGGCCTCTCATGGTGGGGGTGGCATGGAGGGAGCTTCTGCCGTACTCAGTAGTAGCAGCGGGTCCCGGATTCGAGAAGTGTCCATGCCAAAAAAGCCGAACGGTGTCTCGGGGACAACGAACTGGGGAACCCCCCGGTGACGGCCGTTCAGAAGGAGGCGGATTGTCGGGCATTCCGTATTTCGAGGACGTGACCCCGGCGCACGGAACGCTGCCGCCGCGCGCCTGGTGGAGGACGCCGGACGCCGCGTCGCTCGACCTCGGCGGCACCTGGGCGTTCCGGCTCCACGACCGCGCGCCGCGGGACGCGCCGTTCACGACGGACGACTTCGACCCCCGCGCGGCACCCGGATGGACGACGCTGCGGGTGCCCGGCCACTGGGTGCTGCAGGGCCACGGCGCCCCCGCGTACACCAACACCCGTTACCCCGTTCCGGTGGACCCGCCGCGGGTGCCGGACGAGAACCCGACCGGGGACCACCGGCGGGAGTTCGACCTCCCCGCCACCTGGCCGGACCACGGGTCGGCCGTCCTGCGCTTCGACGGCGTGGAGTCCTGCGCCCGGGTCTGGCTCAACGGCACCGACCTGGGGTCCTTCCAGGGGAGCCGGCTGCCGCACGAATTCGACGTCGGGAAGCTGCTGCGCCGCCGCGGGAACGTGCTCGCCGTGCGCGTGCACCAGTGGTCGGCGGGCACCTACCTGGAGGACCAGGACATGTGGTGGCTTCCGGGGATCTTCCGCGAGGTCACCCTGCTGCATCGCCCGCCCGGTGCGGTGTCCGACTTCTTCGTGCACGCCGGGTACGACCACCGCGACGGGACCGGCACGCTGCGGGTGGACGCGGCGCCCGGCGGACGGGTGTCGGTGCCGGAACTGGGCGTCGAGACGGCCACCGGCGAGACCGTGCGGGTGCCGGTGGAGCCGTGGACGGCCGAGACGCCGCGCCTCTACGACGCGACGCTGCGCACACCGGGCGAGACCGTCCCGCTGCGCCTCGGCTTCCGGACCGTGGTGGTGGAGGACGGGCTGCTGCGGGTGAACGGGCGGCGGGTGCTCTTCCGCGGCGTGAACCGGCACGAGTTCCACCCCGTCACCGGGCGGACGCTGGACGTCGCGACGATGCGACGCGACGTGGAGCTGATGAAACGACACCACCTCAACGCCGTCCGCACCAGCCACTACCCGCCGCACCCCGCCTTCCTCGACCTGTGCGACGAGCTGGGCCTGTGGGTGATCGACGAGTGCGACCTGGAGACGCACGGCTTCCGCCATGTCGGATGGCGGAACAATCCGGTGGACGACCCGCGGTGGACGCCCGCCCTGCTGGACCGGGCGCGGCGCATGGTGGAGCGGGACAAGAACCACCCGAGCGTGGTGATGTGGTCGCTGGGCAACGAGTGCGGCAGCGGCGCCGGGCTGTCCGCGATGGCCCGCTGGATGCGCGAGCGCGATCCGGGCCGGCCGCTGCACTACGAGGGCGACCCTGCCTACCCCGACTCCGACGTGCACAGCCGGATGTACGCGGCGCACGAGGAGGTCGACGAGATCGGCGGCGCGGAGGAACCCGGCGCGAAACCGTTCCTGCTCTGCGAGTACGCACACGCGATGGGCAACGGCCCCGGCGGCCTGACCGAGTACCAGCGCCTGTTCGAGACCCACCCGCGCTGCCAGGGCGGCTTCGTCTGGGAGTGGATCGACCACGGGCTGCTGCGCCGCACCGCCGACGGGCGGGAGTACTTCGCGTACGGCGGGGACTTCGGGGAGGAGATGCACGACGGCAACTTCGTGTGCGACGGCCTGGTCTTCCCCGACCGCACCCCCTCGCCGGGTCTCACCGAGTACGCGAAGGTGATCGAACCGGTGCGCGTGACCGGGCGCGGCGGAGCGGACCGTGAGCTGACCGTCGCCAACCTGTACGACTTCGCGGACCTCTCGCACCTGGCCTTCGACTGGACGTACGCGGTGGAGGGGGTCGAGGTCGCCGCCGGCCCGCTGGACGTGCCGCCCCTGCGGGCCGGCGCGGCGGGCCGCGTCCGGCTCCCCCCGCCGCCGGACCACGCGCTGGGCGGCGAGGCGTGGTGGACCGTCACCGCCCGCCTGGCGGCGGACACCGCATGGGCACCGCGCGGGCACCGGGTGGCGTGGGCCCAGGTGCCCGGCCCACCCGCACCTCCGGCCCCGGAACCCGGGCCCGTCCCGGCGCGGGCACCCCGCCGGGACGGCACGTCCGTGCGCCTGGGCCCGGCCGTCTTCGACGCCCGCACCGGGGCGCTGACCGCCCTGGGCGGACTGCCGTTCACCGGCCCGCCCCGCCTGGACGTGTGGCGCGCCCCCACCGACAACGACGAGGGCGGGGCCCGGCAGCCCGGTGGCAGGACGGCGGCACAGTGGCGGCAGCTCGGGCTGCATCGCGTGCACCACCGCACCGACGCCGTGCACCTGGGGGACGACGGCCTCACCGTCCGCACCCGCGTCGCCGCGGCGGGCACCGGCCTCGGCCTGCGCACGGCCTACCGCTGGGCCGCGGACGGCGCGAGCGTCCGCCTGACGGTGACGGTCGACCCGGAGGGCGACTGGCCGTGCCCGCTGCCGCGGCTGGGCGTACGGTTCGGGCTGCCCGCCCGCTTCGGGCACGCGGAGTGGTTCGGCGGCGGACCGGGCGAGGGCTACCCGGACGCGTGCGCCGCCGCCCTGCTGGGCCGCTGGCGGGCGGCGGTCGACGCCCTGCAGACCCCGTACGTGCGGCCGCAGGAGAACGGCGCGCGGCCCGGCGTGCGCTGGGCGGAGCTGCGGGAGCGCCCGGACGGCGGAGCCGGGGTCCGGATCACCGGGGCGCCGGAGGGGTTCTGGTTCAGCGCCCGGCGGTGGACGAGCGAACAGCTGGACGCCGCGGCGCACACCACCGACCTGACACCGGGCGACACCGTGTGGGTGCACCTGGACCACGCCCAGCACGGGCTCGGCTCCGCCTCCTGCGGGCCGGGCGTGCTGCCGGCGCACCGTCTCGATCCCGCGCCGGCCGTTTTCTCGCTGCGCTTCACCGCGCAATTCGTTGAATAAGAAAAGACCTGCACGTCTTCTCCACACGGACTTCAGGCTTTCCCTCAGAGGAACTGTGGGATGCCTCACAGCACAGAACGCCTGGAACGCGGCGGGAGTACGCCCGCATTTACCCACAATGGGGTTTTCCGGGAATCCGCGCACCCCACCCTGAAAAGCGGCTGGGACCAGGCATTTTCACTGCCGGAGAAGGGAGAGTGACGGAACGCCCCGGACAGTTCTGCCATTTGCAGCCTGTTCCTTGCCATACGCCACTCGCGCCCCCATAGTGGACCGGTGGCTTCCCCCCATGAGGCACCTTCCCTGGCGCACCGCGGCGGCAATACCGTCACGCGGCCGCTGAGGGACGCCTTTCACCTTCCCGCCCGGGAAACCTCGGTTTCCGAGGCGCGGCGGCTGGTGCAGCGGCGCCTGCGCGCCTGGGGCGTGGCGGAGGAGTCCTGCGACGACGCCGAGCTGCTCGTCTCCGAACTCTTCACCAACGCCGTACGGCACACCGACAGCGACAAGGTCGGCTGCGAGCTGTGGATGATCGGCGTACGGCTGCGCCTGGAGGTCACCGACGAGGGCGGCGCCCGCCGCCGGCTGCTCCCCACCCCCCGCACCCCGGACGCCGACGGCGAGGGCGGCAGGGGCCTGCTGCTGGTGAGCGTGCTCGCCGACGAATGGGGCATACGGCCCGACGAACGCGACCGGGGCAACTCCGTGTGGGCGGAACTCCCCTGCGTGCGCACCCCCGCCTGATCCCGTCCTCAGCACCGCGCCCCCGCGTAGCGGCGGCATCACCACGGGGCGCCGAACTGCGGTGTTATCCGGTCGCAACCTCACGCGAGGGCTCCAAGGGCCCGCTGCGATGGCAGGATGCGCGGCAACCTTGCCGATCTTCCCGGGCCCGCGTCACCCACGACGCCGTCGACGTCCCGGTACGGCAGGGTCGCCCAGGAACCCACCCTGACGGAGGCACCGTGTCCGCCCACCCGACGTCCCGCCGGTCGCTGTCCCTGCTGGCCGCAGCCGCGACCTTCGGTCTGCTCGCCGCCACCACGGCGTGCACCAGTACCAAGACCAGCGCCGGCGACGGGACCGAGATATCGCTCGTCAAGGCCGGCAAGCTGACCACCTGCACCCACCTGCCGTACTCGCCCTTCCAGTTCAAGAAGGGCAACCAGATCGTCGGCTTCGACGTCGACCTGGTCGACGCCGTCGCGAAGGAGCTGGACGTCGAGCAGGAGATCGTCGACACCCCCTTCGAGGGCATCCAGTCCGGTCAGGCCCTCAACGCGAGCAAGTGCGACGTCGCCGCCGCGGGCATGACCATCACCGACACCCGCGAGGAGAACCTGGACTTCTCCGACCCGTACTTCGAGGCCACCCAGGCGCTGCTGGTCAAGAAGCAGAACGACTACGCCTCGATGGCGGACCTCAAGGGCAAGAAGCTCGGCGTCCAGCAGGCGACCACCGGCGCCAAGTACGGCCAGGACAACGGCGACGGCGTCGAGATCGTCGAGTTCGAGGACATCGCCCTGCTGCTGACCGCCGTCAAGACCGGCCAGGTCGACGCCGCCATCCACGACAACGGCGCGCTCTTCGACTATGTGAAGAAGAACCCGAAGACCAAGGTCACCACGGAGTTCGACACCGGCGAGCAGTACGGGATCGGCGTGCAGACCGGCGACGACGCGCTGCGCAAGCAGGTCAACGACGTCATCGCGAAGATCAAGTCGGACGGGACCTACGACAAGATCTACAAGAAGTGGTTCGGCAAGGCTCCGGAGTCCGGCCAGTGACGGGACGGCTGACCCGCCGCCAGCGCACCACCGCCATCCGCACCACCCAGTACGCCGTGCTGGTGGTCGTGGTGATCGTGATCGCGCTGGTGGCGGACTGGAACACGATCCACCAGGCCTTCTTCGATCTCGAAGTGGCCCGGAAGCAGTTCCCGGAGATCATCACCACCGCGCTGGTCAACACCCTTCTCTACACCGCGCTGGGCTTCGGGTTCGGTCTGGTGCTGGGTCTGGTGCTGGCGCTGATGCGGCTGTCGCAGGTGCCGCCCTACCGGTGGCTGGCGATCGGGTACATCGAGTTCTTCCGCGGCGTGCCGGCCCTGCTGGTGTTCATCGCGCTGGGCTTCGGCGTCCCGCTGGCCTTCGAGGTGTCCATCAACCAGTACGTCACGGTGATGCTGGCGCTGGGCCTGGTCGGCGCCGCCTACATGGCGGAGACCATCCGCGCGGGTATCCAGGCGGTGCCCAAGGGCCAGGCGGAGGCGGCACGTTCGCTGGGCATGTCGCAGGGCAGGGCGATGATCTCGATCATCATCCCGCAGGCCTTCCGCATCATCCTGCCGCCGCTGGCCAACGAGCTGATCCTGCTCACCAAGGACTCCTCCCTGGTGTACCTGCTCGGGCTCTCCCTGTCGGGTTACGAGCTGACGAAGTTCGGCCGGGACGCGCTCAACCAGAACCGCAGCATGACCCCGATCCTGCTGGCCGGCCTGCTGTACCTCGTCATCACCCTCCCGCTCGGCCACCTGGTGCGCCGGCTGGAGGCCCGTACCGCGAAGGCCAGGTGAGCGGCATGAAGGACGCCGTGACGAAGACGGAGCACGCCTCCCCCGCCGGCGGGGACACCGCCATCCACATCGCGGACCTGCACAAGTCGTTCGGCGACCTGGAGGTGCTGACCGGCATCGACCTGGACGTGCGCCGGGGCGAGGTGGTGTGCGTGATCGGGCCGTCGGGCTCGGGCAAGTCCACCCTGCTGCGGTGCGTGAACCTGCTGGAGGAGCCCACCTCCGGCACGATCACCGTGGCCGGCACCGAGGTGACCGACGAGAACGTGGACATCGACCGGGTCCGGCGCGGCATCGGCATGGTGTTCCAGTCCTTCAACCTCTTCCCGCACCTGACGGTGATCGAGAACCTCACCATCGCCCAGCGCCGGGTGCTGGGACGGGAGAAGGACGAGGCGCGGAAGGTCGCCCGCCGCAACCTGGAGCGCGTGGGCATGACCGAGAAGGAGTCCGCCTACCCCGCGAAGCTCTCCGGCGGTCAGCAGCAGCGGGTGGCCATCGCCCGGGCGCTGTCGATGGACCCGCAGCTGATGCTGTTCGACGAGCCGACCTCGGCGCTCGACCCGGAGCTCGTCGGCGACGTGCTCTCGGTGATGCGGCGCCTCGCCGCGGAAGGCATGACCATGCTGGTGGTCACGCACGAGATGAGCTTCGCCCGTGAGGTGGCCGACCGGGTCGTCTTCATGGACGGCGGGGTCATCGTCGAGGAGGGCCCGCCGGAGCAGGTCGTGGTCGACCCGCAGCACGCGCGGACCCGCGAGTTCCTCTCCCGGGTGCTCGATCCGGCGGCGGCCGACCTGCCGGACTAGGCCGACCCGCCGGACAGGCCCTCCTGCAAGGGCCGTCCGCCGGACGACGGGACGCCGCGCACCGGCGAGAACCGGTGTGCGGCGTCCCGTCGTCGGCGTGGAGGGGACCGGTGGTCTCAGCCCCCGCGCACGCCCAGCAGGTGGTCCATCGCCAGCTGGTCCAGGTGCTCGAAGGCCATGCCGCGCTCGGCGGCCGCGTCCGGGTCGAAGTCCTCGAACGCCGCGCGGTCGGCCAGCAGGCCGGCCGCCGTCTCGCCCGGTTCCAGGGTGGGGCGGGCCAGTTCGTCCAGCCGCGAGGCGCGGAGCGCCTCGGCGACCTCCCGGTCGGCGCGGAAGGCGGCGGCCCGCTCGCGCAGCACCAGGTAGTTCCGCATGCAGCCGGCCGCCGACGCCCACACGCCCTGGAAGTCCTCGGTGCGCGGCGGCTTGAAGTCGAAGTGCCGCGGGCCGTCGTAGCCGGCGCTCTCCAGCAGGTCGACCAGCCAGAAGGCCGCGCGCAGGTCGCCGGCTCCGAAGCGCAGGTCCTGGTCGTACTTGATGCCGGACTGGCCGTTGAGGTCGATGTGGAACAGCTTGCCCGCCCACAGCGCCTGCGCGACGCCGTGCGGGAAGTTCAGCCCGGCCATCTGCTCGTGGCCGACCTCCGGATTGACGCCGAACAGCTCGGGCCGCTCCAGCCGTTCGACGAAGGCGAGGGCATGACCGACGGTGGGCAGCAGGATGTCCCCGCGCGGCTCGTTGGGCTTGGGCTCGAGGGCGAACCGCAGGTCGTAGCCCTGACCGGTGACGTACTCGCCGAGGAGGTCGAAGGCCTCCTTCAGCCGGTCCAGGGCGCAGCGGACGTCCTTGGCGGCGCCGGACTCGGCGCCCTCCCGGCCGCCCCAGGCGACATAGGTGCGCGCGCCGAGTTCGGCGGCGAGGTCGATGTTGCGCATCACCTTGCGCAGGGCGTAGCGGCGTACGTCGCGGTCGTTGGCGGTGAAGGCGCCGTCCTTGAACACCGGGTGCGCGAAGAGGTTGGTGGTCGCCATCGGCACCGTCATGCCGGTCTCGTCCAGCGCGGCGCGGAAGCGCCGCACGTGCCGCTCGCGCTCGGGCTGCGGGGAGCCGAACGGGATGAGGTCGTCGTCGTGGAAGGTGACGCCCCAGGCGCCCAGCTCGGCGAGACGGCGTACGGACTCGGCAGGGTCGAGCGCGGGCCGGGTGGCGTCGCCGAACGGGTCGCGGCCCTGCCAGCCCACCGTCCACAGACCGAAGCTGAACCTGTCCTCAGGGGTCGGCCGGTAGCTCATCGTGCTCCACTCTCCTGTTCGGGGTTCCGCCGGTTCCGGGGGCTTCGGGACTCTATTCGTCATGCCCGTTGACAAACTAGTATGCGGGCAGGACCCCCGCGTGAGGAAGAGGTGAGGGAGCAGTGGCCGCACCCGAAGGGCCGTTCGTCGTCGGCGTGGACAGCTCCACCCAGGCCACCAAGGCGCTCGTCGTCGACGTGGCGACCGGCCGGGTCGTCGCCCGGGGGCAGGCCCCGCACACCGTGGACGCGACGTCCGGCCGGGAGTCCGACCCGGAGCAGTGGTGGACGGCCCTCGCCTCCGCGCTGGAGCAGTGCGGCCCGGCCGTGCGGCGGGCCTCGGCGGTGTCCGTGGCCGGCCAGCAGCACGGCCTGGTGACGCTCGGCCGGGACGGCAGGCCCGTCCGTCCGGCGCTGCTGTGGAACGACGTGCGGTCCGCGCCCCAGCGGGACCGGCTGCTGGCGGAGCTGGGCGGTCCGGAGGGCTGGGCCCGCCGGACCGGAAGCGTGCCCGCGCCGTCCTTCACCGTCACCAAGTGGGCCTGGCTCGCCGAGCACGAGCCGGAGGCCGCGGCGGCCACCACCGCCGTACGGCTGCCGCACGACTACCTCACCGAGCGGCTGACCGGCACCGGCACCACCGACCGCGGCGACGCCTCCGGCACCGGCTGGTGGGCGTCCGACACCGGCACCTACCACGCGGAGACCCTCGACCACGTCGGCCTCTCCCCCGACGCGCTGCCCCGCGTGGTCGGCCACGGCGAGGTGGCCGGCACCGTCCGCGACGGGCTGCCGCTGCCCTCCGGCGCCCTGGTGGCGTCCGGCACCGGCGACAACATGGCGGCGGCACTCGGGCTGGGTCTGCGTCCCGGGCAGCCGGTGCTCAGCCTGGGCACCTCCGGCACCGTCTACGCCGTCTCCGGCACCCGGCCGGCCGACCCCACGGGCACGGTCGCCGGGTTCGCCGACGCCGGCACCCGCTGGCTGCCGCTGGCCTGCACGCTGAACTGCACCCTCGCCGTGGACCGGGTCGCCGCCCTCCTGGGCCGCGAGCGCGAGGACGTCGAGGCGGGCGGCGGGGCGACGCTGCTGCCCTTCCTGGACGGCGAACGCACCCCCGACCTGCCGTACGCGTCCGGTCTGCTGCACGGCCTGCGGCACGACACCACCGGCGGGCACATCCTCCAGGCCGCCTACGACGGCGCGGTCTTCACCCTGCTCGACGCGCTGGAGAAGGTGCTGGGCGGCGAAGCCGCGGCGGACGGCGGAGCCGACGCCCCGTTGCTGCTGATCGGCGGCGGCGCCAAGGGCACCGCCTGGCGGGAGACCGTGCGCCGCCTGTCCGGGCGGCCGGTCCAGGTGCCCCGGGCGCAGGAACTGGTGGCCCTCGGGGCGGCCGCGCAGGCCGCCGGGCTTCTGATGGGTGAGGACCCGGCCGCCGTCGCCCGCCGCTGGGCGACCGCCGACGGCCCGGCCTACCCCGCGGTGCAGCGCGACGAGGAGACCCTCGACCGGCTGACGGCGACGCTCGGGAGCGCGGGCGCGCTGATGGGCCGGCCCGGCTCCTGACCACCAGCCGGCCGCAGCGCGCAGGAGGACCAGATGCCCGCTTCCGCCCCCAACTCGCAACAGGAGATGCGGCGCCGCAACCTCTCCCGGGTCCTGCGCACCGTGGCCGAACAGGCCCCCGTGTCCCGGGCGGGCATCGCCGCCCGCGTCGGGCTCACCCGGGCCGCGGTCTCCACGCTGGTCGACGAACTGCTGCGCGGCGGGCTGCTGACGGAGCTGGGGCCGGGCCGCACCGGCGGGGTCGGGCGTCCGGGCCACGCGCTCGACGTCGGCGCCCGCGGACCGTGCGGGATCGGCGCGGACGTCGGCGTGGACCGGCTGGCGGTGGTCGCCCTCGACCTGCGCGGCCGGGTCCGCGCCCGCGCCGAGGCGGAGGGCGACCACCGCGATTCCGACCCCGACGAGGTGCTGGCGCGCCTGGCCGCGCTGGTCGAGGAGACGGCCGCCGGGGCGGCCGGGCACGGACTGGCGCCGGCGGGGCTCGCCGTGGCGGTACCGGGACTGGTCGGCCGCGACTCCACCCGGGTGGTCCGCACGCCCAACCTGGGCTGGCCGGCCACCGACCTGCGCCCCCGACTGCCCCGGACGCTGCCGCTCACCGTGGACAACGAGGCCAACTTCGGCGCGCTCGCCGAGCTCTGGCACGGCGGCGCGGAGGCCCCCGCCGACTTCGTGCACGTCTCCGCCCGCATCGGCATCGGCGGCGCGGTCGTGCTGGGCGGCGAACTGCTGCGCGGGGCGCGCGGGTTCGCGGGCGAACTGGGCCACGTGCCGGTGGTACCGGAAGGCAGGCCGTGCGGCTGCGGGGGCCGTGGCTGCCTGGAGCAGTACGCCGGGGAGGAGGCCCTGCTGGGGGCGGCCGGACTGCCCGCCGGGCACGCCTCCCCGCGCAGCCGTACGGCCGTCCTCGCCGAACGGGCCGCGCAGGGCGACGCGGCCGCGCTGCGGGCGCTGCGGGACGCCGGGCGGGCGCTCGGCGTCGCCCTGGCCGGCACGGTCAACCTGCTGGACCCGGAGGCCGTGGTGCTCGGCGGGGAACTCGCCGGGCTCGGACGCTTCCTGCTCCCCGCGCTCACCGGAGAGCTCGCCTCCCGGCAGACCGCGCCCGCCCCCGTGCCGCGGCTGCTCACCTCCGCCGTCGGCACCGACGGGCCGGTGCTCGGCGCGGCCCGCTCGGTGGTGCGCGCCGTGCTGGACGACCCGATGGCGTACGCCCCCGCGCGGGCGTGACCGGGAGCTTCCCTGCACTTGCGCTCGGCGGGCGGCGTACCGGCCCCGGGCGTCGGCCGCCGTGCGATGCTGAGGGCGCAGACGTCCCTCACCTGCGAGACCACGCCCTGCCGACGCGCGGCATGCGCACCCGCGACCTGTGAAGGAGTACCGGTGTCGTCCCTCTTCCCAGCACTGCGCGAGAGCCCGGACCGGACCGCCCTGCGGTTCGGCGCGGACGTCCTGACGTACGGCGCGCTGGACGCCGCGTCCGGGGCGCTGGCGGAGAAGATCGCCGGGGCCGGCCGGGTCGCCGTCTGGGCGACACCTTCCCCGCACACGGCGGTCGCCGTGGTCGCCGCGCTGCGGGCCGGCGTACCCGCGGTGCCGCTGAACCCGCGGACCGGCACCCGGGAACTGGCGCACATCCTCGGTGACAGCGCCCCGGCGCTGGTCCTCGCCGCGCCCGGCGACGTGCTCCCCGAGGGCCCCGACACGCTGCCCCGCGTGGACGTGTCCCTGACGACCGGGGCGGCGCCGGGGGACGCCGCGCCCTCGCCGGAGGAGGAGCCGGGGCCGGAGACGGCCGCGCTGGTCGTCTACACCTCCGGCACCACCGGACCGCCGAAGGGCGCGGTGATCCCGCGCCGCGCCGTCGCGCACACCCTGGACGCGCTGGCCGGCGCGTGGGGGTGGACGGCGGACGACGTACTGGTGCACGCCCTGCCGCTGTTCCACGTGCACGGCCTGGTGCTGGGCGTCCTCGGCCCGCTGCGGCGCGGCGGCGCCGTGCACCACCTGGGCCGCTTCGACGTGACGGCGGTGGCCCGCGAACTGGCCGGTCCCGGCACGATGCTGTTCGGCGTGCCCACCATGTACCACCGGCTCGCCGAGGCCGTGGCCGACGACCGGGAGCTGGCCGGCGCCCTGTCCGGGGCCCGGCTGCTGGTCTCCGGGTCCGCGCCGCTGCCGCTGCGCGACCACCAGCGGATCGCCGGGGCGACCGGCCGTCACGTCGTCGAGCGCTACGGGATGACGGAGACGCTGATGAACACCAGCGTGCGCCTGGCGGACGACGGACGGTCCCTGAGCCCCGCCCGGCCGGGCACGGTCGGACGGGCGCTGGACGGCGTGGAGCTGCGGCTGGTGGACGAGGCCGGTGCGCCGCTGGAGGCGCGGGACGGCGAGACCGTGGGCGAGGTGCAGGTACGGGGTCTCTCGTTGTTCACCGGGTATCTGGGCCGCCCGGAGGCCACCGCGGCGGCGTTCACCGCGGACGGCTGGTTCCGCACCGGGGACATGGCGACCACCGATGCGGCGGGGGCGGTGACCCTCGTCGGCCGCAAGTCGACCGATCTGGTGAAGAGCGGCGGTTACAAGATCGGTGCGGGCGAGATCGAGAACGCGCTGCTGGAGCACCCCGGCGTGGCGGAGGCCGCCGTGACCGGCGAACCCGATCCGGACCTGGGCGAGCGCGTCGTCGCGTGGGTCGTGCCCCGGGACGCCGCCTCGCCGCCCGGCGAACGCGAACTGGCCGAGCACGTCTCCGCACTCCTCGCCCCGCACAAGCGGCCACGGCGCGTGCGCTACCTGGACGCCCTGCCCCGCAACGACATGGGCAAGATCCTCAAGCGCGCGCTCGATGCCTGACCGGCCGCAGGTCCCGGCGGGCGTCCCGGCCCGCGAGCTGCTGGCGGGCCTGGCCGACGATTTCGCCGAGGCCCCGCCCGAGTCCTGGGCGGCACCCGGAACGGCGGACGACGACGGCCCGCTGGGCTGGCCCGGGTACGGCGCGGCCCGGGGGAAGGCGCGGGCACGCACCGGGGAGGCGGAGTCGGTGGTGCTCGGCACCGGACGGGTCGACGGCACCGAAGCGGTCCTGCTGGCCTTCGAGTTCGGCTTCCTCGGGGGTTCGCTCGGAGAGCGCACGGGTGCCCGCATCGAGGCGGCGCACGTCCTGGCCCGGGAGCGCCGGCTGCCGCTGGTGTCGCTGGTCGCCACCGGCGGCAGCCGAATGCAGGAAGGCATGCGGGCCCTCTCCCAGCTCCAGCGCGTGGCACGGCAGTGCGCGCTCACCCGTGCCGCGGGCGTGCCGCAGCTGGCGGTGGCCCGGCATCCGACGACCGGCGGCGGCTGGGCCGCCGTGGCGTCCGGCGCCGATGTGGTGCTGGCCGTCGAGGGCGCGCAGGTGGCCTTCGCCGGCTCCCGCGTGCGGCCGGAAGGTGCGGACCCGGCGGCGTACACGGCCGAGGGGCAGTACGCGGCCGGGCACGTCGACCGGCTGGTGCCCGCCGGGGAACTGCGCAGCGCCCTCGGCCGCTGGCTGGCACTGCTCGCCGGACCGCCCGGGGACCGGCTGGAGCCGCCGCCGGCGCTGCGGTCGGCCGCCCCGCCGGCAACCGGCTGGGAGGCGGTGGAACGCGCTCGCTCCGCCGGACGGCCGCGCGCGGGCGCCTACCTGGAGGCGTGCTTCACGCGGCGCGAGGAGATCGGCGGCGACCGCTGCGGCGGCCGGGACGACCAGGGCGTCGCCTGCGGCCTCGGCCGCCTGCCGGACGGCACCACGGCGGCGTACGCGGCGCAGCTGGGCACCGCGACCCGCCCTGCCGGATACCGCACGGCGGCGCGTCTGGTCCGGCTCGCGGACCGGCTGGGCCTGCCGGTCCTCACGCTGGTCGACACGCCCGGTGCGGCGGGCGACGGCGAGGCGGAACGGGCGGGGACCGGCCCGGCGGTGGCCGAGTGCTTCGCGGCCGTGGCCGAGGCCCGGGTGCCGGTGACCACCCTGGTCGTCGGCGAGGGCGGCTCGGGCGGTGCTCTCGCGCTGGCCGCACCCGGCCACACGTGGCTGGTGCCGGAGGCGTACTTCTCCGTCATCGCGCCGGAGTCGGCCGCAGCCGTCCTCAAGCGGGACGGCGGGCGGGTGCGCGAGACCGCCGATCAGCTGCGCCTGCGCCCTCAGGACGTCGTCGCCCTCGGCGCCGCCCGCGGGATCGCCGACCCCGCCTGAGCACGCACGACCCCCCGCCTGGGCCCGCCCGCTTCCGCCGGGCGGGCCCAGGCGTCGCGGGGAGGTCCGGCCCGGTGCGGCGCGGGTTGCGCGGGTTGCGCGGGGAGGTCGTCCCGGCATCCCCCTTGACCCCGGCATTGGTCTATGCCAAAGCTGTGCGTCAGCCCCCCACAGTCCGCGCCGCCACCCGCCGTCCGGCGGCACCCGTGCGACCTTCCCTGGGGGAGCCATGCCCATTTCGTTCCGGAGGAGAGGCGCCGTCCGTGCCCTCGCGCTCGCCCTGAGCGGCGCCCTGCTCGCCGCCTGCGGCCTCATCGGCGAGAGCGACGACGGCCGGACGCTGACGGTGTGGCTGATGGAGGGCAGCCTCACCGACGGCCTCACCCGCGACCTGGTCCGCGACCACGAGGCGCAGCACCCGGGCGTCGAGGTGGAGGTGGTCGTGCAGCAATGGCCCGGAATCGACCGGAAGGTGACCGCCGCGCTGCGGTCCGGCGACGGCCCCGACGTCATCGAGGTCGGGAACACGCAGGTCGCGCAGTACGTGCAGACGGGGAAGGTGCAGAACCTGACCGTCCGGATGATGGACCTGGGCAGCGACGAGTGGCTGCCCGCCCTCGGGGCGTCCGGCCAGGTGGACGGCTTCCAGTACGGCGTCCCGTTCTACGCCGCCAACCGGGTCGTGGTCTACCGCAAGGACCTGTTCGAGGCGGCCGGGATCGACTCCCCGCCGCGCACCCGGGACGCGTGGCTGACCGCGACGGCCGCGCTGGACGCCCCGCCCGGCCAGCAGGGCATCTACCTGCCGGGCCGGAACTGGTACGTGCTGGCCGGCTTCGTGTGGGACGAGGGCGGCCGGCTGGCCGACGAGCGCAGCGGCCGGTGGAGCGGCGCCCTGGACACCCCGCAGGCACTGCGGGCCATGGACTTCTACCGCGAACTCCAGTCCCACGGGGAGGCGCCGCCCGCTTCCGACGAGGCGAACCCGGACCAGGAGCAGGTGTTCGCGGAGGGCCGCGTGGCCCAGCTGATCACCGTGCCCGGCGGCGCGCGCCTGATCACCGACGCCAACCCGGACCTGAAGGGCAAGCTGGGCTTCTTCCCCGTCCCGGGCGAGAAGCCGGGCGAGCCGTGTGCGGTGTTCACCGGCGGCTCGGTGCTGATCATGCCGGACGGCGAGGGGCTCGACGAGGAGGCGTACGCCTTCGTCAAGCTGCTGTCCGGCGACCGGTGGCAGCGGCGCATCGCCGGGGAGATGAGCTACGTGCCGAACAAGGCGAGGCTCGCCGGCGCACTGGACGGCGACCCGGGTGCGGAGGCCATGGCGCGCGCGGCCGAGCACGGGCACACCGTCCCCGCCTCCCCGTCCTGGGGCACGCTGGAGGCGGACAACCCGATCACCCGCTACATGACCGCCGTGCTGCGCGGCGAGGCGAAGCGCCCTGCGGCGCAGCGGGCGTCCGCGACCATCAGCCGGGTGCTCAACGGCACCGGCTGAGACGCGGTGAGCCCGGCGCCTCCCGGTGGTACCCGTCGCCCATGGAGTGGTTCACCGCACCAGAGCTCTGGCTCGCCCGGGAGATGGCGCAGCGCGGCCTGGCGCTGCTCTACGTCGTCGCCTTCCTCACCTCGGCGCTCCAGTTCCGTCCGCTGATCGGCGAGAAGGGCATGCTGCCCGCGGACCGGTTCGTCCGCGCGGTGCCGTTCCGCAGCGCTCCCGGACTGTTCCAGTGGCACTTCTCCGACCGCTTCTTCGCCGCCGTCGCCTGGTCGGGCGCGGCGCTGGCCGCCGCTCTGGCGGCGGGCGCCGGGGACGCCGTGCCGCTCGGGGCCGCGATGGCGGCGTGGGCGGTGCTGTGGGCGCTGTACCTGTCGATCGTGAACGTGGGGCAGACCTGGTACGGCTTCGGCTGGGAGTCGCTGCTGCTGGAGGCGGGATTCCTGGCCGTCTTCCTGGGCAACGACTCCGTCGGACCGCCCGTGCTGGTGCTGTGGCTGCTGCGCTGGCTGCTGTTCCGGGTGGAGTTCGGGGCGGGCCTGATCAAGTGGCGGGGCGACCGCTGCTGGCGTGAGCTGACCTGCCTGGACCACCACCACGAGACCCAGCCCATGCCCGGGCCGTTCAGCTGGCACTTCCACCGCCTGCCGCGCCGCATGCACCGGGTGGAGGTGGCCGCCAACCACGTCACGCAGCTGCTGGTGCCGTTCGCGCTGCTGCTCCCGCAGCCGGTCGCCGGGGCGGCCGCCGCGCTGATGATCGTCACCCAGCTGTGGCTGCTGCTGTCCGGGAACTTCGCCTGGCTGAACTGGCTGACCGTCGTGATCGCGTGCGGGGCGCTGGACACCTCGCTGGTGACCGGTCCTCGCGCCTACGGCTCCACGCCGCTGTGGTTCGCCGCCCTGGTGTGCGCGCTGACCGTGCTGGTGGCCGTGCTCAGCTACCGCCCGGTCCGCAACCTGCTGTCCCCGCGGCAGCGCATGAACCGCTCGTTCGACCCCCTGCATCTGGTCAACACCTACGGAGCGTTCGGCAGCGTGACGCGGGTGCGCCACGAGATCGTCCTCGAGGGGACGGACGCCGAGCACCCGGACGAGGACACCGTGTGGCGGGAGTACGACTTCCGCGGGAAGCCCGGCGACCCGCGCCGGCGGCCGCGGCAGTTCGCTCCGTACCACCTGCGGCTGGACTGGATGATGTGGTTCGCCGCGCTCTCCCCCGCATACACCCGTGGCTGGTTCGACGCGTTCGTGCTGCGGCTGCTGCGGTCGGATCCGGACACCCTGCGGCTGCTCCGCCGCAACCCGTTCCCGGACGGCGCGCCGGCGCACGTGCGGGCGCTGCTCTACCGCTACCGGTTCACCACCAGGTCCGAGCGCCGGGAGACCGGCATGTGGTGGCACCGCACCCTGGTCCGCGAGTACCTCTCGCCCGTACGGGCACCCGCCACGACACGTCATCCGTTCCGGTGATTCGTGGCCGGATCTGCGCGGTGCCGGTCGGGCCTCCTCGACCCCTCGGCCAGCGGCTGGAGCACCCCCGCGGAGCCGGGCGTGAACGATCCGCGCCGAATCCGGGGTTTAACCCGGAGGCCGCAGCTTGACCACGAATTTGCAACATGCCTAGCCTGCCGCAATGAGCCTTCGAAGGACACTGAACACATCCCTGCGCAAAGCCACCGGCTTCGAGATCCGGCGCGCGTCCATGCCGGAGACCGCCAAGCTGAAGCCGAAGGCAGCCGAGAAGGCTCCGCGGCCCAAGCCGATCGGGTTCCGCGAGACGAAGAACCCGGAGGTCGACCGCCTGCTCCGGAAGCCGGTCTTCATCATGTCGCCGGTGCGCTCCGGCTCCACCCTGCTGCGTGTGCTCGTCGGCGGCCACTCCAAGCTGCACGCCCCCCACGAGCTCCACATCCGCCGGCTGAGCGTCGGATACGGCACGTCCATCTCCAAGAAGGCCATGGACGCGCTGGACCTGGACACCGCCGACCTGGAGCACCTGCTGTGGGACCGGGTCATGCACCGCGAACTGGTCAAGCACGGCGGCGAGTTCATCGTCGAGAAGACGCCGAGCAACGCCTTCGCCTGGAAGCGCATCGCCGCCTGCTGGCCGGACGCCCGCTACATCTTCCTGCTCCGCCACCCGGCCTCCATCGCCCGTTCCTGGCACGAGTCGGACCCGGAGAAGCGTTCGGAGGAGGAGGCCACCGCCGACGCCCTGCGCTACATGAAGGCCGTCGAGCGGGCCCGGGGCGGCCTCACCGGCCACCTGGTCCGCTACGAGGACCTCACCGCCGAACCGGAGCAGACCCTCAAGGGCATCTGCTCCTTCCTCGACCTGGAGTTCGAGCCGCAGATGCTCGAGTACGGCCAGCGCGAGAAGAGCGACATGAAGCGCGGTCTGGGCGACTGGCGGGAGAAGATCCTCAGCGGCAGCGTGCAGCCGGGCCGGGAGCTGCCCTCCCTCGACGACGTCCCCGAGCTGCTCCGCCCGATGTGCGAGGCCTGGGGCTACACCAAGGATGCGGAGGGCGCGCACTCCGCATGAAACCCCACGCCGAAATCGACGAGGTGTGGCCGCGCGACGGCCGCATCAGACTGGTGGGCTCGGTCCACGGGCGGGAGCCCGGAGGCGACGGATGGCAGCTCGTGCTGGCGCTGCGCGGGCATGAGAAGTACCGGCTGTGCTACGACGCGCGGCTGGACGGCACCGCGTTCGACGCCTCGGTGCCGGTCGACGACCTCGCCCTGGACGGACTGCACAAGGCCGTCTGGGACCTCCACCTCTCGCCCGCGGGCGACGACGAGGAGACGCTGACGGTCGGCAGGCACCTGGACGACATCGCGGACAAGAGGAAGATCTTCGTCTTCCCCGGCCAGTCCGCCCACGACGAGGACGGAACGGTGGTCCGCCCCGTCTACAGCAACGCCGACGACCTGACCGTCGAGTGCGTCCCCGGCGACCTGCCGCTGAGCCCGGACGAGCTGCCCTTCGAGCGGACGGAGTGGATGGGCCGATGAAGATCCGCTACCTGCTGCTGCACGCCTACGGCACCGGCGGCACGATCCGTACCGTGATGAACCAGGCCAACACCCTGGTCGCCGCGGGTCACGACATCGAGATCGTCAGCGTCATAAGGCACCGCGACGAGATCCAGTTCCCGCTGGACGACCGGGTCGCCGTCACCTCCCTGATCGACGGTCGCGAGGCCAGGGCCGGCGCCCAGGGCTGGAAGGAGGGCCTGAAGAACCCGGAGGACGTCGCGCTCGCCCGCACCGCCCCGGAGCTCGTCCCGGCCGGCGAGTTCGGTGTGCGGTACTTCAACCGGTACGTCGAGGTCGTGGTCGGCGCCTACCTCGAAGGGCTCACCGACGGCATCCTGGTCACCACCCGGCCGGCGCTCAACATCCTCGCCGCGCACCACGCGCCCCGTCACCTGGTTCGGGTCGCGCAGGAGCACATGAACCTGTCGGTGCACCGCAAGGACGTCGTCGCCGCGATCCAGGAGTACTACCCCCGCTTCGACGCCGTCGCCGTGCTGACCCACCGGGACCTGGAGGACTACGGGAAGATCCTTCCCGACACCCACCTGGTGCGGATCCCCAACGCCGTCCACTCGATGGACCAGCAGCCGTCCGACTGGTCCCGCAAGATCGCGGTCGCGGCCGGCCGGCTCGCCCCCCAGAAGGGCTTCGACATGCTGATCCCGGCATGGGCGAAGGTGGCCGAGCGGCACCCCGACTGGCAGCTGCGCATCTTCGGCCACGGCGAGAAGCGGGCCCAGCTGCGCGCGCTCATCGAGAAGCACCACCTGTACAACCAGGTGCTGCTCATGGGCCAGACCAAGGCGCTGGACGACGAGTTGACCAAGTCCTCGATGTACGTGCTGAGTTCGCGCTTCGAAGGGCTTCCGATGGTGATGATCGAGGCCATGACGCACGCCCTGCCGGTGGTGAGCTTCGACTGCCCGACGGGCCCGGCCGACGTGCTCACCGACGGCCAGGAGGGCATGCTCGTACCGGCGGAGGACACCGATGCCCTCGCCGACGCGCTGATCCGCCTGATGGACGACAAGGCACTGCGCGAGAAGATGGGCACGGCAGCGCTGGAGACGGCGCAGAACTACGCCCCCGCGGCGGTGCACCCGCAGTGGGAGACGCTGTTCACCGAACTCCTCACCGCCTCCGGGCGGGACTGACACCGCCTCCGGGCGGGACTGACCGAGAGCCAAGGACGGGTAACCGATGAACGCAGCCGGCGACGACCGGCGGGGGGCCACCGTGTGGCTCACCGGCCTGCCCAGTGCGGGGAAGACCACGATCGCCCGCGCGCTGGCGGACCGCCTGGCCCGCGACGGCCGCAGGGTGGAGGTGCTGGACGGTGACGAGATCCGGACCTTCCTCACCGCCGGGCTGGGCTTCTCCCGCGAGGACCGCGACACCAACGTGCAGCGGATCGGCTACGTGGCCGAGCTCCTCGCGTCCAACGGGGTGATCGCGGTCGTCCCGGTGATCGCCCCGTACGCGGACAGCCGGGAGGCCGTCCGCAAGCGTCACCAGGCGGCGGAAACCACCTACCTGGAGGTGCACGTCTCCACCCCGGTCGAGGAGTGCTCCGAGCGGGACGTGAAGGGTCTCTACGCACGTCAGGCCGCCGGTGAGATCTCCGGTCTCACCGGCGTCGACGACCCGTACGAGGCACCTCAGGCGCCCGATCTACGGCTGGACACCCGTGGCCGCGGCGTCGAGGAGTCGGCCGGCGCGGTGCACGCCCTGCTGACCGAGAGGGGCCTGGCATGAGCGCGGCCGGCCCGGGCCAGGAGGGCTCGTACGGCGCGGAACTGCCCGACGAGCCGTACGTGCTGTCGCATCTGGACGCGTTGGAGTCGGAGGCGGTGCACATCTTCCGGGAGGTGGCCGGGGAGTTCGAACGCCCCGTGATCCTCTTCTCCGGAGGCAAGGACTCCATCGTCATGCTGCACCTGGCGATCAAGGCCTTCGCCCCCGCCCCGGTGCCCTTCTCCCTCCTCCACGTCGACACCGGCCACAACTTCCCCGAAGTCCTCGCCCACCGCGACGCCACCGTCGAACGCCACAACCTCCGCCTCCACGTCGCCCACGTCCAGGACTTCATCGACGACGGCACCCTCCGCGAACGCCCCGACGGCACCCGCAACCCCCTCCAGACCGTCCCCCTCCTCGACGCCATCGACAAGAACCGCTTCGACGCCGTCTTCGGCGGCGGCCGCCGCGACGAGGAGAAGGCCCGCGCCAAGGAACGCGTCTTCTCCCTCCGCGACGAATTCGGCGGCTGGGACCCCCGCCGCCAGCGCCCCGAACTGTGGCAGCTCTACAACGGCCGCCACTCCCCCGGCGAACACGTCCGCGTCTTCCCCCTGTCCAACTGGACCGAACTCGACGTCTGGCAGTACATCGGCCACGAGAAGATCGAACTCCCCGCCATCTACTACGCCCACCGCCGCGAGGTCTTCTCCCGCAACGGCATGTGGCTCTCCGCCGGCGACTGGGGCGGACCCACCGACACCGAGAAGACCACCCTGCAGACCCGCACCGTGCGCTACCGCACCGTCGGCGACATGTCCTGCACCGGCGCCGTCGACTCCGACGCCGACACCAACGACGCGATCATCACCGAGATCGCCGCCTCCCGCCTCACCGAACGCGGCGCCACCCGCGCCGACGACAAGATGTCCGAAGCC
>NZ_AUFD01000021.1:0-120109 GCF_000426325.1 Streptomyces sp. CNS606 | reverse complement strand
TGTTGGTGGCATCCGGGGTTGCGGCTGGTTCTCCCGGTTCTTGTGTGTTTCATAGTGTTTCGGTGGTTATAGCGTGAGGGAAACGCCCGGTTACTTTCCGAACCCGGAAGCTAAGCCTCATTGCGCCGATGGTACTGCGAGGGGGACCTCGTGGGAGAGTAGGACGCCGCCGAACAATCATTGACGGGAGCCCCGTCGGCCTTCGGGCCGGCGGGGCTTTCGCCGTTTCCAGACCCTGACCGGCTCCCCGCCGCCCAAGTGCAGGCCCTTAGGCTGACGCGCATGCGCTACGACCTGGTGATCTTCGACAACGACGGTGTCCTGGTGGACAGCGAACGGATCGCCAACCGGGTGTTGGCCGCCTTGCTCACGGAGCTCGGCCACCCCACCACCCTCGAGGAGTCCGTACGCGACTTCATGGGCTCTTCCGTCACACGGGTGCGCGAGGTGGTCCGCGTACGCACCGGTGACAGCCTGCCCCTCACGTTCGAGGAGATCCTCCACGAGCGGACCTTCGCCGCCTTCCGGCGGGAGCTGCTGCCCGTCGACGGCATCGGCGGGGTCCTGGACAAGCTGGAGGCCGAAGGGGTGCCGTACTGCGTGGCCTCCTCGGGCACCCACGAGCGCATTCGCGTCTCACTGACGAAGGCCGGCCTGTACGAACGGTTCGGTGAGGGCCGGATCTTCAGCGCGCAGGACGTGGCCCGCGGAAAGCCCGACCCCGAGCTGTTCCTGCACGCCGCGGGGACGATGGGCGTCCCGCCCGGGCGGTGCGCGGTCGTGGAGGACAGCCCCCTCGGTCTGCGGGCCGGTGTCGCGGCCGGTATGGACGTGTACGGTTACGCGGCGATGACGCCGCCGGACCGGCTGGCCGCCGCACGCGAACGGTTCACCGACATGAACGCCCTGGTGGGTCTCCTCTCCTCCTGAACCGCACCGGTACGGTGGCGGGCATGAGCGGCGGCGCGGTGTTGATGTGGGACGAGGCGGTCACCGGCTACGACTTCGGTGACGAACACCCCATGGATCCTGTGCGGCTGGCGCTCACGATGCGTCTCGTCGAGGCGTTCGGCCTGCCCGGGACGGCAGGGCTGGACGTGAGGGCGGCCATGTCCGCCGGGGACTCGACGCTGCGGCTGGTGCACCGCCAGGACTACATCGACACCGTGCGCCGCATCTCCGCCGACCCGCTGACCGCTGACGGATCCTACGGTCTGGGCACCATGGACGACCCGGCGTTCGCCGGGGTCCACGAAGCCTCCGCGCTCATCGCCGGCCAGTCCGTCGGCGCCGCCGAGGCGGTGTGGCGGGGCGAGGCGCGGCACGCCGTCAACTTCTCCGGCGGCCTGCACCACGCGATGCCCGGCTCCGCCGCCGGCTTCTGCGTCTACAACGACGCGGCCCTCGCCGTCGCGCGGCTCCTCGAACTCGGCGCGCGCAGGGTCGCCTACGTGGACGTGGACGTGCACCACGGAGACGGCGTCGAGGCCGCGTTCTGGGACGATCCCCGGGTGCTCACGATCTCCCTGCACGAGCACCCGCGCCTGCTCTTCCCCGGCACCGGGTGGCCCGAGGAGACCGGCGGCCCTGCGGCGCCCGGCACGTCCGCCAACGTCGCACTGCCGCCCGGGACCGGCGACGACGGCTGGCTACGGGCGCTGCACGCCGTGGTGCCCGAACTGCTCGCCGAGTTCCGCCCGGACGCGCTGGTGACGCAGCACGGAGCCGACACCCACGCGGAGGACCCCCTCGCCCACCTCGCGGTCAGCGTCGACGCGCAGCGTGCCGCGGCCGAGGCGTGCCATGCCTGGGCCCACGAGTACGCCGACGGCCGCTGGGTGGCTCTGGGCGGCGGTGGATACGCCGTCGTGGACGTCGTCCCGCGCAGCTGGACGCACCTGGTGGGGATCGCCGCGGGGGCCCCGGTGGCGCCTGACGCGGAGGTGCCCGAGGAGTGGCGCCGCGAGGTGTACGCGCGTACCGGCGTCTCCACGGCTCCGCGGCGGATGACCGACGGCCGCGCGGCGGCGTGGCGGCCGTGGGAGCAGACCGGTTACGACCCCGCGGACGCGCTGGACCAGGCCGTCCTCGCGACCCGTCGCGCGGTGTTCCCCGCCCTCGGGTTGCTGCCGTAGGCCCGCCGGCGAGCACGAAGTCGCGTCGCACGCACGGGTGACGGTGCGCGGAGGCGAACGTGCCGCAGGCGCGGATCGTTCACCATGGGCGGTGTGCGGAGTGTTGCCGGGCTGCGGGCGCATCTGCTCGCCGCGGGTCTGGCCGGGACCGTGGCGACGACCCGCGAGCAGAGTCTGACCAGGTACCGGCTGTTCGCCGCGCGCGACCCGCGGGCGCTGCTCGGGCTGGTGCCCGACGGGGACTGGACCGTCCCGGAGCTGCTGGCCCTGATGGCGCAGCGGTGCGGGGTGTCGCCGGACCCCGCGCGGGTCTCCGGCCGGGACCGGATCGACCCCGACCTCACCCTCGCCGCACTCGACGTGTTCGCCGAGCGGTTGGTCGCCGCCGTTCGCCGCCGTGAGCCGGTGCTCCTCGGTACCGGTCACCCGGACCGTCTGCTGGGCTTCTACACCGCGCTGGCGGCCGCGCTCGCCGCCGCGGGATGCCCGGTGCTGACGCCGGGGCGTGGCCGGCGCGTCGATGTGGCGACGCGCTTCGGCGTCGTGCCGCACCGCCTGGCGTACGTGCGCGGGGTGGCCGTCCTCCACACGGTGGGAGCGTGCACGGATCCGGATGCGCCGGGCGCGCACACTCACTCGCCGCTTCCGCTGCGCAGTGCGCTGGCGGCTGCCGCGGCCGAGGGCGGGCGGCTGCCGCAGCTGGTCGTCGGGGACCACGGATGGGTCTGCGCGGCGGGCGCGCTCGGCGTCGAGGCGATGGGGCCCGCGGACACGGACGATCCGGCGCCGTTCGTCGGCGAGGCGGAGGGGCGGGTGGCCGTGGCGGTGCCGCTGGATGACGGGGCGTCAGCGGTGCACTACGGCCCGCTGACGCGCTATGTACTCAATCGGGCCCGTCTGTCACAGTAGGAGCCTGATCGCTCTCCTCTTCCCCACTTGCATCACCCGTCCCGTATCTGGGTAGCGCATGGGGTGGGAGCCGCCGGAGGGGAAGCCGGTGTCCGACGTGTGCGGAAGGTTCAGGTGAGACATGGCTGCCGACCAGAGGCCTCTGAACGAGGTCGTGTTCCTGACCGTGGCGGAAGTCGCCGCCGTGATGCGTGTGTCCAAGATGACCGTGTACCGCCTGGTGCACAGCGGTCATCTGCCCGCGATCCGTGTGGGCCGGTCGTTCCGGGTGCCGGAACAGGCCGTCCACGAGTACCTGCGGGAGAGTTACGTCGGGATGGAGAGCGCGTAGTTCCGTGCGGGCGTACGTGCCGCGTTCCGGCCGGAGCCCCGGAGTGAACCTCGGATTACGTCCCTTCACCGGCGGCGGGTAGGCTGAGCCCATGTAGGTCGTGTGGGCTCGGACGCCCCGCACCGAGTCGGAGAAGTGAGCGAGGGTAGTCGTGGGCTCTGTTATCAAGAAGCGGCGCAAGCGGATGGCGAAGAAGAAGCACCGCAAGCTGCTCAAGCGCACGCGCGTACAGCGCCGCAACAAGAAGTGAGCGGGCACGCAGCTCGTTGACCCGTCGCCTTCCGCCGCACACCGACGCGTGTGCGGCGGAAGGCGACGGCTTTTTTGTGGTCTGCTGTCCCCAGCGCGGGCCCGGGGCGTGTGCGCCCCCGCGCGTGCGCGGTGGGCGGCGTGTGCGGGTCGCGACGGTCGACGACAGGGAGATCACGTGGGCAGGGTGGTACTCGTCACCGGAGTCGCCCGGCAACTGGCGGGCCGGTTCGTGCGGCGCGTGCAGCGGGAGGCCGACGTCGACCGGGTGGTCGGTGTGGACGCGGTCCGGCCCGGCCACCACCTGGGCGGCGCGACCTTCGTCCAGGCCGACCTGCGCCAGCCGGTGATCGGCACGGTGCTGGCCGAGCACGGCGTGGACACCGTCGTGCACCTGGACGTCAACGCGACGCCGCTGCAGCCGCGCGGGAGCGTGGGGGCGCTCAAGGAGACCAACGTCATCGGCACCATGCAGCTGCTCGGCGCGTGCCAGAAGGCTCCGTCGGTGCGACGGCTGGTGCTGAAGTCCAGTACCGGCGTGTACGGGTCGGCGCCGCGCGACCCCGCGGTGTTCGACGAGGCGACGCCGCCGAAGGCGCTGCCCAGCGGCGGCTTCGCCAAGGACGTGGTGGAGGTCGAGGGGTACGCGCGGGGCTTCGCCCGCCGCCGTCCGGACGTGTCCGTGACGGTGCTGCGCTTCGCGCACGTGCTCGGGCCGACCGTCGACTCGCCGATGAGCGGCTACTTCTCGCTGCCGGTGCTGCCGACGGTGCTCGGCTACGATCCGCGGCTGCAGTTCGTGCACGAGGACGACGCCGTCGAGGTGCTGCGCAGGGCTGCGGGGGAGCCGGCCCGGGGCACGTACAACGCGGGCACGTTCAACATCGCCGGCGACGGGGTGCTGCTGCTGTCCCAGTGCGCCCGGCGGCTGGGTCGCCCCACGGTGCCGATACCGCTGCCCGCGCTCCGCTGGGGCGGCTCGCTGCTGAGGTCGGTGGGGGCCTCCGACCTCTCGCCGGAACAGGTCCGCATGCTCACCCACGGACGGGTGGTCCGTACGGCGCAGATGCGGGAACTGCTGGGCTTCGAGCCGCGGTACAGCACGGCGGACGCGCTGCTCGCGTTCGCCCGCAGCCGCCCGCAGGGGCTGCTGCCGCCGGAGGGCGTCGGCCGCGCCGTCGACCGTGTCGCCGCACAGCTCGCACCCGACCAGGCGCGGGCCCGGAACGAGGAGGAGCCGCACCACCATGGGTGACGCGAAAGTGATCCCGTTCGACGACGACCGCGACCGTGAGCGTGACCGCCGGCGCGGCAGCGGCGCGGGCCGGCAGGGCGGCCGCACCCGGTCCCGGCCGGACCGGTCGGGCGGCGGCCGGGCGGAGTCCGACGGCACGTCTCTGGTGCCGCTGCCCCACCAGGCCGAGGGCCACGACGGCGGCGCCGGGCACGACGGACCGGAGCCGGCCGCGGAAGCCCCGGGGCCGCCCGCCGACGGCGCGTGGGAGCAGCGGGCCGCCCGCGGGCTGGCGTTCCTGCGCCGCCGGCTGACCGGCGCGTACGAGGTCGACGAGTTCGGCTACGACGCGGAGCTCACCGACCAGGTGCTGATGTCGCTGCTCCGGCCGGTCTTCGAGAAGTACTTCCGGGTGGACGTCCGGGGCGTCGAGAACATCCCGGCGGAGGGCGGGGCCCTGGTCGTCGCCAATCACTCCGGGACGCTGCCGCTGGACGGCCTGATGCTGCAGGTTGCGGTCCACGACCACCATCCGGCCGACCGTGCCCTGCGGCTGCTCGCGGCCGATCTGGTGTTCCTGCTGCCGGTGGTCAGCCAGCTCGCGCGGAAGGCCGGGCACACGCTCGCGTGCGCGGAGGACGCGGCGACGCTGCTCGGGCGCGGGGAGGTGGTCGGCGTCATGCCGGAGGGCTTCAAGGGCATCGGCAAGCCGTTCGCCGAGCGGTACAAGCTGCAGCGGTTCGGGCGGGGCGGGTTCGTGTCCACGGCGCTCAGGGCGGGCGCGCCGATCGTGCCGTGCTCGATCGTGGGGGCGGAGGAGATCTACCCGATGGTCGGCAATTCCCGGACGCTCGCCCGCCTGTTCGGCTTCCCGTACTTTCCCCTCACGCCGACGTTCCCGTGGCTGGGCCCGCTGGGGGCGGTGCCGCTGCCGACGAAGTGGACGATCCAGTTCGGCGAGCCCATCCCGACCGACGGGTACGCGCCGGAGGCGGCGGACGACCCCATGCTCATGTTCAACCTGACCGATCAGGTCCGGGAGACCATCCAGCACACGTTGTACAAGCTGCTGGTGGGGCGGCGGTCGGTGTTCTTCTGACGGGGCCGGGGTGCCGCGGCGGCCGGTGTCCAGCCGGACCGGCGGGTCGTCGGGAGGGGGTCTTCCTCCGATCGTGACCGTCTTGCGTCGTCGGACGGTGTTCAGCTGACGGGGGTGTCGGTGATACCAAGGAGGCGGGGCGGCGGCCGGTGTGGGGATCGGCCGTCGCCCCGCCTCCTGCGCGGTGACGGGATTCAGTCGTCGCGGGCGTCCACGCCGAGGCCGGGCAGCACGTCCGGGACCAGCGGCGGGAGGGTGATGTCCGGCCCGGGACGCTCTGCGCCGTCGCGGCCGGAGCCGGGACGGGAGCCGTCCTTGCTCGGACCGGACGACGGCTCGCCGAGCAGGCCGTCGTCGAGCAGGCCGTCGTCCTGCTGCGAGGACGATCCGGACGGCCGGGGGCCGTCGCCCCCGGAGTCGCGGTCCCGCCGCTCGCCCTGCGAGGACTCCGCGGAGGGACTGCCTGACCGGTCGGCTCCCCGCTGTTCCCCGCCGGGCGCGTTCCTCTGCGTCGGCCCGGACTCCGCCGGCGGGTCGGGGAAGAGTGGGCGCAGCGGCTCGACCTCGTGCTCTATGGCGGTGAAGACCTCGGTGACCTCTTCCTCGACGTCCGACAGCTGCACGGGCAGCCGCCCGCGCAGCTCCGCCCACCGGACGCGGTGGTCCTGGGTGAAGGTGGAGAGGGACTCCATGACGCCGATGCCGCCGTCCCGCTCGTACGCGGCGCTGAGCAGGCGGTGGCCCTCTCCCGCGTCGTGGCTGACGCCGGAGAGCGCCCGACGGATGTCGGCGAGCGCCTCGTGGTCGAGGTTCCCGGTGCGGTCCTGTTCGACCAGGCGGCGTGCCTCGCGCATCCGGGTGGAGGCGTGGTCGAGGTAGAGGAGCCCGCGGTCGGCGTCGTCGTCGGCGAGGTCGAGCCGCAGGTCCTCCATACCGCGCTTGAGGCCGTACAGCGTGTCGCCGGGGAGGGCGTCGGTGCTGGCCGCGGCGACTCCGCCGAGGGCGGAGGCGGCCACGCCGACGCTGAGGCCGCCGGCCGCGAGGCCCTTGCCGAGCCGCGAGGTGGGCCGGAACAGGCCGAACGGTCCGGAGCCGGTGGCGCGGTGGGCTCCCTTTCCGCGCTGGGCGCCGCGCTGCCGGGGGACGAGGCCGTCGCCGGCTCCGAGGGTGCCCTCCGCGACGGCGGCCTCCATGGCCGCCACGAGCTGGGCCCGTTGGACGGTTTTCACCTCCGGGTCCATCTCGGGTCTCGGCAGCGAGCCGAGCCCGTCCGCCAGGGCGAGCAGCTGCGCCTGCTCGTGGTCGCCGTCAGCTGCTACCTCGCCGATCCCGCGGTCGTGCTCGTCCACGGCTTCGGCGAAGGCGTGTGCCCGCCGGCTCGCCGATACGGATCCGATCACGGGCGGCACCTCCTCTCATCAGCACGGTGGACTCCCCACGGCAGGGGGTGGGTTGCGCCGCCTGTGCGCGTACACCCGATCGAGTGAACGCGGGTCGGCGTGTCGCCGCTGCGGGGAGTCTGCATTCCCCCCAACGATCCGAGCGCCGGACGGGTTACGGAGTCACGATGATGTGACCGCGAGCGCATGGCGTGTCACCTGTGGTCATCGAACGTCTTCGGGCATCAGGCGGGCCAGGGTCCGGACCGCCCGGTACTGGAGGGTCTTGATCGCCCCCTCGTTCTTGCCCATGATGCGCGCGGTCTCGGCGACGGTGAGCCCGTGCAGGAACCGGAGCGTGACGCACTCCTGCTGCTGCGGGTTGAGTCGGCGTACCGCGTCGATCAGGGCGTCGTTGGACAGCCGCTCCAGCACGGAGTCCTCCGGGCTGCGCTCGACCTCGTTGGCGTCGAGCATCTCCCCGGTGGTCACCTCCAGTCGGAACCGGCTGGACTTGAAGTGGTCGGCGACCAGGTTCCGGGCGATGGTCACCAGCCAGGCGCCGAAGTCGCGCCCCTGCCAGGTGAAGGTGCCGATCCGGCGCAGCGCCCGCAGGAACGTCTCGCTGGTCAGGTCCTCGGCCGTGGCCCGGCCGCCGACGCGGTAGTAGATGTACCGGTAGACGGTGTCGCTGTACTGGTCGTAGAGCCTGCCGAAGGCGTCGGCCTCGCCGTTCTGGGCGCGCTCGACCAGGTCCATCATCCGGCGGGCCTCGGTGTCGCCGACGGCGGGCCGGCGGCGGGTCGCGGTGCCGGAGGCGCCGCGGGTCGCGGCGCCGGACGAACCCCGGGTGGCCGTTCCGGAGCCGGAGGCGCCGCGCCGTCTGCCGGCGACCCGGGGGCCGGCCGCGGCGCCTGTGGCGGTGCTGTCGGCCAGTGCGTAGCAGGGGCGTGCGGGGACAGGTGCGGCTGCGGCGAGGGCGGGCACGGCGTACGCGCTGGGGACGAGCGTGCGCAGTCGGTCGACGACCGAGGTACGCAGCGTAGCCAGGCCCGAGGCGTCAACCCCGACGTGTGGGTACACGGGACTCCCAGAGGCAGAGCTTCCATCACGTGCACTGCGGGACCGATTCGCCCGGTCAGGGGCGGAGAGGTTCCGCAGGCGTCTGAGGAGAATAACGCTTCGTACAGGCAGCACTACGCCTAGTTGCTGAAATCGTCGATTCGGTCTGCTCTGTTACGTGTTGGGAGTCGAGAATTATTCGAACGCGAGTGACATGGTGATCACTTGATAGGCGAAATCTGATGGCTCGATGACCGCTTCTGACCGAGTGTCAGAGTCATGTCTAGGGGAGTGCAGGTGGGGGTAAGACGGCGGGATGCGCCTGCGACGCGCGTCACGGTCTGCCGTTTTCGCGCGGTTGATCGGTGGCTGACCGTTCGGTCCGGTGTACGACGGTCCGGACGGTCCGGACGGTCCGGACCGTCGGACGGCCCGCCACCGGGACGCCCCGATCCCGTGGCACGGCTCAGGAGTCCGGTTCAGCGGCGCCGGCGGTGGATGGCCAGCGCGGCGGCGGTGCCGCCGGCCACGGCGCCCACGCCCGCGGCGGCCGGGATTCCGATCTTCGCGGCCTTGCGCCCGGTGCGGTAGTCGCGCAACCGCCAGCCCTCCCGGGCGGCGTGGGCGCGCAGCGAGCTGTCCGGGTTGATCGCGTACGGGTGGCCGACGAGCGACAGCATCGGGATGTCGTTCGCCGAGTCGCTGTACGCCGCGCAGCGCTCCAGTTCCAGGTCCTCGGCGACGGCCAGCGCACGCACCGCCTCCGCCTTGGCCGGGCCGTGCAGCGGCTCGCCGACCAGACGGCCGGTGTAGACGCCGTCCACCGATTCGGCGACCGTTCCCAGCGCGCCGGTCAGGCCGAGGCGTCGGGCGATGATGGTCGCGGTCTCCACCGGGGCGGCGGTTACCAGCCACACCCGCTGACCGGCGTCCAGATGGGCCTGCGCCAGCGCGCGGGTGCCGGGCCAGATGCGGCCGGCCATGTACTCGTCGTAGATCTCCTCGCCGATCTCCATCAGTTCGCTGACCCGGTGGCCCTTGACGATGGAGAGCGCGCTGTCGCGCGCGTCCTGCATGTGTCCGGCGTTCTCCGCGCCGGCCAGCCGGAAGTACGCCTGCTGCCAGGCGAAGCGGGCGAGTTCGCGCTTCTCGAAGAAGCGCCGCTTGTACAGTCCGCGGCCGAAGTGGAAGAGGGCGGCGCCCTGCATGACCGTGTTGTCCAGGTCGAAGAACGCGGCGGCGCGGGTGTCCCCGGCGACCGGGAACTCCGGTGCCGCGGGCGGCTCGGGCGCTGCCGCCTCCTGCTTCCGTGCGGCCTCCGCGGCTGCCTCGCCCGCGAGGACGCTGCGCGCGGTCGCGGCCCGCTTGGGCCGGGTGAGCCAGGAGGGAAGAGGCATACGGCGAGCATAGCCAGTCCCGGGCAGCGGTCCGTTACGGACGGATGTCGGCTCGCCGTACGGCATCAGGACGGCCGTACGTCCCGCACGCGCGTGCGGGACGCGGTCCGGGTGGCTGGACAATGGGGGTCATGAAGACCGTGACGCTGATCGGAAAGCCCGGCTGCCACCTGTGCGACGTCGCGCGGGACACGATCGACCGGGTCTGCGCCGAGACGGGTGCCGTCTGGGAGGAGAAGGACATCAACCAGGACCAGGAGCTGTACCGCGCGTACTGGGAGCAGATCCCGGTGGTGCTGGTCGACGGCGCGCAGCACGACTTCTGGCGCGTCGATCCGGAGCGCCTGCGGCGGGCGCTGGCCGGCTGATGTGCGGCCCGGCCGCCTCCGGAGGGGTGCGCTCGCGCACGTGGTCGGCGGAGGTTCTACCGGCCGGTAGGCTGGTGACTCCGGGCGCCCGGAATCGGCTGGAATTCGACTATCATCGACGTCGTTTTGCCGTCGGGGGGCGTATACGTGAGGAGTGTGACGCGTGTCCCCCTTGATGCGTGTGGCACCGGTCACGTTGCCAGGGCAAAACGGACACCATCTTTGTGCACGCGTTCACAAAGGCATAGCCTGGGCGCGACGGAGCGGTCCGGGAACGTGCGCAGCGACGTACGCGACGCACCCGGCGTACGGCCGCTCACCGCTTCGCGCAACCGGCAGGAGCACCGTGGCAACCAGCCGAAACCACCGACCGGCGACGAGAGCGAGCCGAGGGATCCCCGAGGCCACCGTCGCCCGTCTGCCGCTGTATCTGCGCGCACTGACCGCGCTCTCGGAGCGCTCGGTGCCCACGGTCTCCTCCGAGGAGCTGGCCGCGGCGGCTGGGGTCAACTCGGCGAAGCTGCGCAAGGACTTCTCCTACCTCGGCTCCTACGGCACCCGCGGTGTCGGCTACGACGTCGAGTACCTCGTCTACCAGATCTCCCGCGAGCTGGGCCTCACGCAGGACTGGCCGGTCGTCATCGTCGGCATCGGCAACCTCGGCGCCGCGCTCGCGAACTACGGCGGCTTCGCCTCCCGGGGATTCCGCGTCGCCTCGCTCATCGACGCCGACCCCGCCCTCACCGGCCGGACGGTCGCCGGCATCCCGGTCGAGCACAGCGACGAACTCGAGAAGATCATCGCGGAGAACGGCGTCTCCATCGGCGTCATCGCCACCCCCGCGGGCGCGGCGCAACAGGTGTGCGACCGGCTCGTCGCGGCCGGGGTGACCTCCATCCTCAACTTCGCGCCCACCGTGCTCTCGGTTCCCGAGGGCGTCGACGTGCGCAAGGTGGACCTGTCGATAGAGCTGCAGATCCTCGCCTTCCACGAGCAGCGCAAGGCCGGCGAGGAGGCTCCGCTGGAGGAGACGGCGCCCCCCGCGGCACCGCCGGCCGCCGCGGTGACGAAGCGGCCCGATTCGGGACCTGACGGGGACGTGCCCGCCGTGATGCCGGCATGAGTCTCCTCGTCGTCGGGCTGAGTCACCGCAGCGCCCCGGTCAGCGTCCTCGAGCGTGTCGCGCTCGAGGCGTCTACGCGCGGCAAGTTGCTGCACGACACGGTCGGCACCGAGCCCGCCGCCGAGGCGGCGGTGCTCGCCACGTGCAACCGGCTGGAGCTGTACGCGGACGTCGACAAGTTCCACGCCGGTGTCGCCGAACTGTCCACCATGCTGGCGCGGCACAGCGGCGTCGCGCTGGACGAGCTGACGCCCTATCTGTACGTGCACTACGAGGACCGTGCCGTGCACCACCTGTTCTCGGTGGCGTGCGGGCTGGACTCGATGGTCGTCGGCGAGGGCCAGGTCCTCGGCCAGATCAAGGACGCCCTCGCCGTCGCGCAGGACGAGCACACCGCCGGGCGGCTGCTCAACGACCTCTTCCAGCAGGCGCTGCGGGTCGGCAAGCGCGCCCACACCGAGACCGGCATCGACCGGGCGGGACAGTCCCTGGTCACCTTCGGTCTGGAGACGCTCGTCGCGCTGGCGGCACCCGGGGCGGAGGACGACGTGGCCCGCTGGGTCGCCGGCCGGCGCGCGCTGGTGATCGGCGCGGGTTCGATGTCCTCGCTGGCCGCGACCACGCTCGCGCGCTGCGGTGTCACCGAACTGGTGATCGCCAACCGCACCGTGTCCCGCGCGGAGCGCCTCGCGGCGAGCCTCGCCGACGAGTACGGCTTCGCCGGGATCGCCGACGTGCAGCCCGGGCACCTCGGCGCGGGCCCGTCCGTGGGTGCGGAGGCTTCCGGCTGCGGGCTGTGTCCCGACGCCGGGGCCGGTGGCACCGGAGACCACGCGGGCGACGCCCCGCCCCGCCGCTTCGCCGCGCGGGCCGTGGCCGTGGAGGAGATCCACGCGGAGCTGCCGTACGCCGACATCGTGGTGTCCTGCACCGGTGCGACCGGGATCGTGCTGACGGCCGACGACGTCCGTGCCGCGCTCGCCGCGCGCGACGGGGCACGGGACGCCGCGCACGGTGCCGCGGCCGGGGACGCCGGCTCGGCGCCGGGCGGGCGGCGGATCGTCGGAGTGCTGGACCTCGCCATGCCGCGGGACGTGGACGCCGCCGTGCACCGGCTCGACGACGTGCGCCTGGTCGACATCGAGTCGCTGGCCGAGGCCGCCGCCGACGCCCCCATGGCCTCCGACGTCGACGCCGCGCGCGGCATCGTCGCCGAGGAGGTCGCGGCCTTCGGTGCCGCCCAGCGGGCCGCCGTCATCACCCCCACGGTCGTCGCGCTGCGCGCCATGGCCTCCGACGTGGTCGCCGCCGAGATGGCGCGCCTCGACGGCAGGCTCCAGGGCCTCGACGACAAGCAGCGCGCAGAGATCACCCAGACCGTCCGGCGCGTCGTGGACAAGCTCCTGCACGCGCCGACCGTACGGGTCAAGCAGCTCGCCGGCGAGCCCGGCGGCGCCGGGTACGCCGACGCCCTTCGCGAGCTCTTTGACCTCGATCCGCAGGCCGTCGCCGCGGTCAGCAACCCGGAACAGGAGCGGCAATGAGCACCGGCCCCACCCACGGCGGCCCCGGCACCGGCCCGGGCGCCGGCCTCGACGCCGGCGCCCTCCGGCTGGGCACCCGTCGCAGCAAGCTGGCGATGGCCCAGTCCGAGCAGGTCGCCGAGGCCGTGCGCCGGCTCACCGGCCGCCCGGTCGAACTGGTGCAGATCACCACCTACGGCGACACCAGCCGTGAACACCTGGCGCAGATCGGCGGTACCGGCGTGTTCGTCACCGCGCTGCGCGACGCGCTGCTGCGCGGCGAGATCGACTTCGCCGTCCACTCGCTGAAGGACCTGCCCACCAGCCAGCCCGAGGAGCTGCACCTGGCGGCCATCCCGGTTCGCGAGGACCCGCGCGACGCGCTCATCGCCCGCGACGGCCTCGGCTTCGAGCAGCTCGCCCGCAGCGGCGAGCGCGCGGGCCGCCCGGCGCGCATCGGCACCGGATCGCCGCGCCGCATGGCGCAGCTGGAGGCCTGGGCGCGGGCGCTGGGCGTCGTGATCGAAACGGTGCCGATCCGGGGGAATATCGACACGCGGATCGGGTACGTGCGCTCGGGCGAGCTCGACGCGGTCGTGCTCGCCGCCGCGGGGCTGAACCGGGTCGGCCGGGCCGACGAGGTCACCGAACTGCTCTCCCCGGACACCGTACTTCCCGCCCCCGGCCAGGGGGCACTGGCCGTCGAGTGCGTCGCGACCGACGTACTCCTCGCCGCGCAGCTCGTCGAGCTCGACGACCCGCACACGCGGGCCGCCGTGACCGCCGAGCGCACCCTGCTCGCCGCCCTGGAGGCCGGCTGCAGCGCACCCGTCGGGGCGCTCGCGGACCTTCCGGGCGACGGGCGGACCGTCACCGAAATGCGCCTGCGTGGCGTCGTCGGCACCACCGACGGCAAGACGCTGGTGCAGCTGTCCACCACCGGTCCCGCACCGGCGTCCGCCGACGACAGGGCGACCCCGCAGAGGATGGGGCGCCGACTCGCCGACGAGATGCTCGCCAAGGGTGCGGCCGGTCTGATGGGGGAGCGAGCACTTTGAGCCCCACCACCGCCAAGACGCCGGCCGACCGCAGCACGGCGTCGCCGACCACCGCGGCGGCCGCCGCACCGGCGCCCGCCCAGGCCGTCGCTCCCGCAGCGGCCCCGCACCTGTACGGAGCCCACGGGCACGTCACCTTTCTCGGTGCCGGTCCCGGGGACCCGGGACTGCTCACGCTGCGCGCCGTCGAGGCGCTGTCGCACGCCGACGTGCTCGTCGCCGACCCGCAGGTGCACGACATCGTGCGCACCCATGCGCGGGCAGGCGTGGACACCCCGCTGCGCGCGGTGGACGACGGTTCCGGGACGCACGATGGCCCCAACTCCCCCGACGCCGCAGGTGATTGGGCACATGTTGTCATGGCGGCCGCCCGCAGCGGCAAGCGGGTCGTACGTGCCGTCGCGGGCGACCCCGGGCTGGACGCCGACGCCGCACGGGAGATGCTCGCCTGCGCCGACGAGGGCATCACCTTCGAGGTGGTGCCGGGCATCGCCAACGCGGTCGGCGTGCCCGCCTACGCCGGTGTGCCGCTGCGCGACGAGCACGGCGCCGACGTGCGGTTCGTCGACGCCGCGACCGCCGACGCGAGATGCTGGACCGAGCTCGGCTCCAGCGATTCCACCGTGGTCGTCTCCAGCACTCTCGAGACGGTGACCGGCACCGCCGGCGAACTCGTCGCCGCCGGGCGCAAGCCGGACACCCCGGTCTCGGTGACCATCGCCGGTACCACCACCCGTCAGCGCACCTGGAGTGCCACCCTCGGCACCCTGCAGCAGACCCTGAAGTCCGCGAAGGTGCTGCCCGCGGCGGACGGCACCCAGCCGGTGATAGCCGTGGTCGGCGAGCGCAGCGCGCCCGCGCAGCGGGACCGGCTGGCCTGGT
Source organism: Streptomyces sp. CNS606 (assembly GCF_000426325.1). Taxonomy (NCBI): domain Bacteria; kingdom Bacillati; phylum Actinomycetota; class Actinomycetes; order Kitasatosporales; family Streptomycetaceae; genus Streptomyces; species Streptomyces sp. CNS606. The sequence goes on along the minus strand of NZ_AUFD01000021.1, from coordinate 105,360 downwards.
TCGAGTCCAAGCCGCTGTTCGGCTGGCAGGTCCTGGTGCCGCGCACCAAGGAGCAGGCCGCCTCGCTCTCCGACCAGCTCCGTTCGTACGGCGCGGTGCCCGCCGAGGTGCCCACCATCGCCGTGGAGCCGCCGCGGACCCCGCAGCAGATGGAGCGGGCCGTGAAGGGCCTGGTCACCGGCCGGTACGAGTGGATCGCGTTCACCTCCTTCAACGCCGTGAAGGCGGTGCGGGAGAAGTTCGAGGAGTACGGGCTGGACGCGCGGGCCTTCGCCGGGATCAAGGTCGCCGCCGTCGGCGAGCAGACCGCCAAGGCGCTGGTCGACTTCGGCGTGAAGCCGGACCTGGTGCCCAGCGGCGAGCAGTCCGCGGCCGGGCTGCTGGAGGACTGGCCGCCGTACGACCCGGTGTTCGACCCGATCGACCGCGTCTTCCTGCCGCGTGCCGACATCGCCACCGAGACGCTCGTCGCCGGGCTGATCGAACTCGGCTGGGAGGTCGACGACGTGACCGCGTACCGCACGGTGCGCGCCTCGCCGCCGCCGGCCACCACCCGTGAGGCGATCAAGGGCGGCGGGTTCGACGCGGTGCTCTTCACCTCGTCCTCCACCGTCCGGAACCTGGTCGGCATCGCGGGCAAGCCGCACAACGTCACCGTGATCGCCTGCATCGGCCCCGCCACGGCGAAGACCGCCGAGGAGCACGGGCTGCGCGTGGACGTCCTGTCGCCCGAGCCGTCCGTCCACAAGCTCGCCGAGGCGCTGGCGGACTTCGGCGCGCAGCGCCGGGCCGCGCAGATCGAGGCGGGCGACCCCGTGAAGCGGCCCAGCGAGAAGCGGCCGCAGCGAAGGAGGGCCCGCACCTCGTGAACGCACCGCACCGCGCGCCGTCCGGCCACGGCGTCTTCCCCGCCGCCCGGCCGCGGCGGCTCCGCACCACACCGGCCCTGCGCCGCATGGTCGCGGAGCACCGCACCCGGCCGTCCGACCTGATCCTGCCCGCCTTCGTGCGGGAGGGGATCGGCGAGCCGGTCCCGGTCTCCTCGATGCCGGGCGTCGTGCAGCACACGCGGGACACGCTGCGGAAGGCCGCCGTGGAGGCCGTCGAGGCCGGCGTCGGCGGGCTGATGCTGTTCGGCGTCCCGCTGGTCAAGGACGCCGTCGGCTCGCAGGGAACCGACCCGGACGGCATCCTCCAGCAGGCGCTGCGGGACGTCCGCTCCGAGGTCGGCGACGAGCTGGTCCTGATGTCCGACCTGTGCCTGGACGAGTTCACCGACCACGGGCACTGCGGCGTCCTCGACGCGCAGGGCCGGGTGGACAACGACGCGACGCTGGAGCGGTACGCCGAGATGGCCCGCGTGCAGGCCGACGCCGGCGCCCACATGCTCGGGCCGAGCGGCATGATGGACGGCCAGGTCGGCCACGCCCGCGCTGCGCTGGACGCGGCCGGGCACACGGACGTGGCGCTCTTCGCCTACACGGCGAAGTACTCCTCCGCGTTCTACGGGCCCTTCCGGGAGGCCGTCGCCTCCTCGCTGAAGGGCGACCGGAAGACCTACCAGCAGGATCCGGCGGGCAACGCCCGCGAGGCGCGGCGCGAGCTGTCCCTCGATCTCGCCGAGGGCGCCGACATGGTGATGGTCAAGCCGGGCCTGCCCTACCTGGACATCCTCCGCGACTTCGCCGAGAGCGCGGACGTGCCGGTGGGCGTGTACCAGATCTCCGGCGAGTACGCGATGGTCGAGGCCGCCGCGGAGAAGGGCTGGATCGACCGCGACGCGGCGATCCTGGAGACGCTGACGTCCTTCACCCGCGCCGGCGCGAGCGTGATCCTCACCTACTGGGCCGTCGAGGCCGCGAAGCTGCTGCGCGCGCAGCGCTGAGCGTCGCCGCGCGCGCCGGGCCCGCCTACGGCACCGCCTGACCCTGTGCGTGCGCTGCGGCGTGCGCACGTTCAGGCCGGCAGCCAGGCGGGCCACCAGTCCGGGACGTGGGGCACCGATCGTGGGTTCCGTTCCACAACGGGAGTTGACAGCGGTGCCCCCGCGCACCACCCTTTCACTACTTGATTAGTGAAAGGGTGGTGCTGGCGTGGTCGAGTTCCGGATCGACCGGCGCAGCGGCGTCGCCACGTACGTGCAGATCGTGCGGCAGGTGCAGCAGGCGCTGCGGCTGGGCCTCCTGGAACCCGGCGACAAGCTGCCGACCGCGCGGGAGGTCGTCGAGGCGACGGCGGTGAACCCGAACACGGTGCTCAAGGCGTACCGCGAGCTGGAACGCGAAGGGCTGGTCGAGGCCCGGCGCGGACTCGGCACCTTCGTACGGAGGTCGCTGGGCGGCGTGCCCGCCGACTCCCCGTACGCCGTGGAGCTGGCCGACTGGGCGCGACGGGCCCGGCGCGCCGGGCTCGAACGAGAGGACGTGGCCGCGCTCTTCGCGGCCGCACTGGACCGGGAGTTTCCCGAGGGGGACGGATGAGTCAGGAAGGGGCCGCCCTGGAGGCGGCCGGGCTGGGGATGCGGTACGGCCGCCGGAGGGGGATGGTGCTGGACGGTTGCGCGTTCCGGCTGCCCGCCGGACGCATCTGCGCGCTCGTCGGGCCGAACGGGACCGGCAAGTCGACGTTGCTGAAGCTCGCCGCCGGGCTGCTGCGCCCGGCCGAGGGCGCCGTACGGGTCCTCGGCGGCGCACCGGCCGCCATGCGGGAGCGCGTGTCCTACGTCGCGCAGGGCAAGCCGCTGCACCCGCAGCTGACGGTCACGGAGACGCTGCGGTTCGGCGCGGAGCTGAATCCGGGCCGGTGGGACGCCGCAGCGGCCGAGCGGATCGCATACGCGAGCGGACTCGAACCCGGCGCGAAGATCCGCCGCCTCTCCGGAGGCCAGCGCACCCGGGTCGCCCTCGCCCTGGCCGTGGGCAAACGCGCCGAACTCATGCTGCTGGACGAGCCGATGGCCGACCTCGACCCGCTCGCCCGCCACGAACTCGCCGGCGCCCTGCTCGCGGAGGCCACCGAACACGGCACCACGGTCGTCATGTCCTCCCACGTGGTCGCGGAACTCGAGAACTCCTGCGACCACCTGCTGCTGCTCGGCGGCGGCCGCGTCCGCCTCGCCGGCCCGGTCGACGACCTCCTCGCCGCCCACGTGCTGCTGACCGGCCGGGGGCCCGACTTCGGCCCGCATCTCGTCGTGGAGCAGCGGCCCACCGGCCGCGGCAGCACGGCCCTCGTACGGTCGCGCGGTGCTCTGGACGGCGACTGGCAGGTGGAGCAACCCACCCTGGAGGAGCTGATCCTCGCCCACCTGCGCAACCCGGCGGCGGAGCCGCTGCTCACCGACGGCACCGCCCCCGCGCAGCAGGGGGCCACCGCATGAGTCTGCTGCCTGCGGCTCTTCGCCCCGGTGGTCTGACCTGGACGGTCCTCACCACACACCGCGCCGTTCTCCGGATCTGGCTGGGCTGCCTGGTGCTGGGCGCCGCCGCGCTCGTCGCCCTCCACTTCTACGGTGCCCACGTCGTCGAGACCTCCGACGCGTGCTCCGCGGGCGACCTGAGGTGCGACTACGACGTGGGCCGACAGATTGAGACCTACCGCTTCGTCCTGGCCCTCGTGCAGGGCTTGCTCGCCTTCCTGCCGCTCGCCGTCGCCGGGTTCGCCGGGGCTGCCCTGGTGGGGCGGGAGATGGACAACGACACCGCTGCCCTGGCCTGGACGCAGTCGTTGACGCCGGTCCGCTGGCTGATCGGGAAACTGACGCTGCCGGCGCTGCTCCTGGTCGCCGGCACGATTCCGCTGACGCTGTTGGTCCGCTGGGCCGATGACCCGGACTTCGCCCCCGAGTGGCACGGCGTCAACCCTTACCTCGCCACGGGGCCGACCGGAACCGCATACCTGCTTCTCGCCCTCGTGGCCGGTGCCGCAGCCGGACTGCTCCTCCGCCGCACGCTGCCCGCGCTGGCCGCAGGCGTGGGCATCGCGGGGTTGGTGATGATCCTCGGCGCGGTCTTCCGCTTCGACCTCTGGCCGAAGGTCTTCGTGTCCGGAAACCACCCCGGCCTCGCGAACAACGCCTACATCGTCGAGACGGGCGGAGTCACCGCCTCGGGCGAACGCTTCTCCTTCGACCGGTGCTTCCGGGTCCCGCGGCCGGAGTTCGACGTCCGCAGCTGTCTGGAGAAGTACGACGCCGAACGCTACGTACTGTTCCACCCCTCCTCACACTACTGGCCGCTGCAGCTCGTGGAGACCGGCATCGTGCTGGCACTCGCCGCCGCGCTGGTGGCGGCCGCGTTCTGGCTGCTGCGGCGGCGGTTGCCGTGACCCGCCACCACTGGCGCCACTGGAAGGAAACCCCGTGACCGCCCTGCCCCTCGGGCTCCGCCCTCGTGGCCTGCCCTGGTCCGTCCTGACCACGAACCGCACGGTTCTGCGGATCTACCTCGCCTGCCTCGCGCTCGGGGGCGTCACCCTGCTCGCGGCGTACACGTTCGGCGGGCGACTCGGCGACGCTCTAGCCGCGTGCGGGGTACCGGACCCGCCGTGCACCGTCGACGTGATCCGTGCCCGTGGCGCGTACGAGTTCCTGACGGGCTTCGTCGGCGGAGCCATCGCCTACTTCCCGGTCGCCGTGGCCGCGTTCGCCGGTGCAGCGCTCGTGGGGCGCGAGCTGGAGAACGGGACCGCCTCGCTGGCGTGGACACAATCGCTTTCGCCGGCCCGCTGGCTGGCCACCAGACTGGCGGTCCCCGCCGTCCTGCTCGTCGCCGGCATGGCGGTGCTGACGCCGCTGTACCGGTGGGTCTTCCTTTCGGGCCACTCGCCCAACCCGCCGAGCTGGTTCAAGGGGGAGGGGTTCCTCGCCGGGGGCCCCACCGGCACTGCCTATGTGCTGTTCGGTCTGGTGCTCGGGGCGACCGTGGGTCTGCTGGTGCGGCGCACGCTCGTCGCGCTGACCGTCGCGGCCGTCGTCACGGGGCTGACGCAGGCCCTGGGGCACGTGTACCGACCCGACCTGTGGCCGGTGGTGACGCGGACGGGTCCGTGGAGGGAGACGTATCCCTCGATCGATGCCCAGATCGTCGAGCGAGGTGGGATCACGCCGTCCGGCGAGCGCTTCGACCTCGCCACGTGCTTCGAAGGGCCGGTGCCGCCCACCAACGGCATCTCGGAGTGCTTCGCCCAGCGTGATGCGCAGTCCTACGTGGACTTTCACCCCGCCTCGCACTACTGGCCGTTGCAACTCGTGGAGACGGGCATCGTGTTGGGGCTCGCGGCCGGGTTGACGGCGGCCGCGTTCTGGCTGCTGCGCAGGCGGTTGCCGTGAGGCGCCTGCCGTGAGGCGGCCGTGACGCGGTGCGGGGTGCCGTCCGGAGGGGGGACGGCACCCCGCACCGTCGTGTGGACGGGGGTCAGAAGATGCCCTGGCCGGGGACGAGGATGCCGTCCGGGTCGTAGCGGCGGCGCGCGGCCGCGAGGAACGGCCAGGCGCGGCCGAAGTGGTCGTGCCAGTCCTCGCGGCCGAAGGGGACGGAGCCGACGGGGTACTGCTTGCCGCCCCGGTCGCGCACCGTCTCGTACGCGTCGCGGTTGGCGGCGAGCAGCCGGTCGACCGTCGCTGTGTCCTCCGGCGGGCAGGTGCGGAGCACGGCGAGGAGGTACGGCACGCGGTCGCGCGGCATCTTCAGCAGCGGGGTGCGCAGCTCCTCGCGCTGCAGCGGGTACAGCAGGACGACGCCGGCCGGGCCGACGTCCGCCGGGGTGAGGCCGGCGAGGATGCCTCCGGCGAGGCGTTCCGCCTCGTCGCCGGGGAGCAGCAGGTTGAGCCATGGGTGGGCGTCGTCCCAGAGCCCGGCTTCCTTGAGCTGTTCCACGACCGGGCCCAGCCGGTCGATGAAGGCGTAGTAGTCCAGGGTCTCGGCCGTGGCTCCGGCGGGGTCGTGGCGGAGGCCGCGCAGCAGCAGTTCGTCGTCCGGTTCGGGCCCGGCCGGCGGGCCGTACGCCGTGGCCTCCAGGACGTAGCTGCGGAAGGCGCCCGTGTCGTCGGCGGCGACCTGTCCCTCCACGTAGGCGAAGCGGCGTTCCTCGACCAGCCGGCGCTGGTCCGCCAGGAAGGTGTGCAGGTCGTCGTAGGGCAGCAGGAAGTGCCGCACCGTCTCCGGCGCGGTGACCAGTTGCAGCGTCGCGCCGACGACGATGGCGCACTGGCCGAGGCCGGCGCGTACCGCGTCGAACAGGTCGCGCCGCCGGTCGGGGGAGCAGCGCACGTACTCCCCGGCGCCGGTGACGACCTCCAGTTCGGTGACGGTGTCGACCTGGGCGCCGTGCGCGTGCGTCTGGCCGCCGATGCCGCCGACGGAGAGCGTGCCGCCGACGGAGAGTTCGAGGTAGTCGGTGAAGACGGGAGGGGTGAGGCCGTGTTCGAGGGTGGCCTTGGCGAGCGTCGACCAGCGCACTCCGGCGCCGACGGTCACCCGGCCGTCCCGTACCGGGCCGATGCCGGCGAGCGGCGTGGTCTCGATGACGAGGCCGTTCTTCACCTGGGCCTGGCCGAAGGTGGTGTGGCCCTGGCCGCGCGGCGCGACGTCGATGCCGTGGCGGCGGCAGTAGCGGACCATGGCCACGATGTCGTCCACCGAGCCGGGGCGCAGGACGGCGGCGGGTGTGCGGTGCACGATGTGGCCGTAGTCGTCGGCCGCGGCGGCGCGCGAGGCGTCGTCGGTGAGCAACGTGCCGTCCAGCGGCGGTACTTCGTCGAACGGTCCGCCGTCCCCCTCGACGGCCCAGGCGCGCCCGGCCGGGTCGAACCCGACGACGACGGCCGCGGCGGCCGCTCCTCTCAGTGCGGTACGGCGGGTCGGCTTCGACAGCATGCGCGATCCTCTCGGCGGCGGTGACGTGACGTCAGCGCGGAGGATGCTACCGGCGAGGGGCGCGGCGCGCGCCGGTTCGAAGCATCAGCGTCGCAGGAGTGTGTCTGTTTCCAGTTCGATCTTCGCGCCGACCATCCGTGGGGTGGTCGGTCTGGAGAGACGGACCACCCCATCGGAGGAGCGCGAAGGCGCGTACTACAGGCGCTCGGGTGTGCGGATGCCGAGCAGGGCCATGCCCTGGTGCAGCGTGCGCGCCGTGAGGTCGCAGAGGAACAGCCGGTTGGCGACCTGGTCCGGGCCGCCCTCGGCCTTCAGGACCGGGCACTGGTCGTAGAAGGTCGTGTAGAGCGACGCGAGCTGGTACAGGTACGCCGCCAGCTTGTGCGGCTCGTACAGGTCCGCCGCACCCGCGACCGTGTCGGCGAAGTCGTCCAGGTGCAGGGCGAGCGCCCGCTCCGCCGGCTCCAGGGACAGCTCCGCCTTCGCCACGGGCTCGGCGCCCTCCGGCGCCTTCCGCAGGATGGACCGGATCCGTGCGTAGGCGTACTGGAGGTAGACGCTGGTGTCGCCGTTGAGCGAGACCATCCGGTCCAGGTCGAAGACGTAGTCGCGGGTCATGGAGTTGGACAGGTCGGCGTACTTGATCGCGCCGACGCCCACCTGGGAGGCCCGCTCGGTGATCTCTGCCTCCGACAGCCCCAGGTTCTCGCTCTTCTCCCGGACCACCTCGGCCGCCCGGCCGACCGCCTCGCCCAGCAGGTCGACCAGCCGTACGGTCTCGCCCTCCCGGGTCTTGAACGGCTTGCCGTCCTTGCCCAGCACGGTGCCGAACGGCAGCTGCCGGGCCGCGCCCTCCGGCAGCCAGCCGGCCCGCTGCGCGGTCTCGAACACCATCCGGAAGTGCAGCGCCTGCCGCGCGTCCACGACGTACAGCAGGGTGTCGGCCTTGAGGTCGCCGATCCGGTTCCGGATCGCGGCCAGGTCGGTCGCGGCGTAGCCGAAGCCGCCGTTGGACTTCTGCACGATCAGCGGCGTCGGGGTGCCGTCCGGGCCCTTCACGTCGTCGAAGAACACGCACAGCGCGCCCTCCGACCGCACCGCGACCCCCGATTCCTCGAGGTCCTTCACCACGGCCTGCAGGTCGTCGTTGTAGGCGCTCTCGCCGACGACGTCCTCGTCGGCGATCTCGACGTCGAGCCGTGCGTAGACGCCCTGGAAGTAGATCTTCGACTCGTCGACGATCTTGTGCCACAGGCCGAGGGTCTGCGCGTCGCCGCCCTGGAGCTTCACCAGGCGGTCCCGGGCCCGCTCCTTGAAGTCCGGGTCGGTGTCGAAGAGCACCCGGGAGGCCTTGTACAGCCGGTTCAGCCGGGCCATCGCGGCGTTGCCCTCGACGTCCGCACCACCGTCGCCGGCCGCGGCGTCCGACGCGTGGTCCAGCTCGTGCGGGTGCTCGATGAGGTACTGCGTGAGCATGCCGAACTGGGTGCCCCAGTCGCCGATGTGGTGCCGCCGCACCACCTTCTCGCCCCGGTGCTCCAGCAGGTTGACCACCGCGTCGCCGATCACCGTCGACCGCAGGTGGCCGACGTGCATCTCCTTGGCGACGTTCGGCTGCGCGTAGTCCACGACCGAGGTGCCGGGGTCGGTCTTGTACGGCACGCCGAGCCGGTCGTCCGCCGCCCGGGCCGCCAGGGTCCGCACCAGCGCCGCGTCGGCGACGGTGATGTTGAGGAAGCCGGGGCCGGAGACCTCGATCTCCTTGATCTCGTCGTTCGCCGGGAGCGCCTCGACGACCTTGGACGCCAGCTCCCGCGGATTGCCCTTGAGTTTCTTCGCGAGCGCCAGCATGCCGTTGGCCTGGAAGTCCGCCCGGTCGCTTCGGCGCAGCAGCGGGTCGGCGTCCGCCGACTCGGGCACCGCCGCCGAGAGGGCTTCCGCGAGGCGCTGGTGGACCGCAGCGGAGAGGGACTGGACCGAGGCCATGGAGTGGGTCACCGTTCTGTCGGCGTGGAAAGGGATTGCCGACCAGTATCCCACGGCGCCCACCGTGGCCCGCGACCCGATTTCCGGATGGGACAATGGGTGCGCACCCCTGTCGACGCACACACGAGAAGGAAGTACCGGACGTGGCACAGACCACCCCCGAGGCCGACTGGGTCTCCCGTATCGCCGATGACGTCATCGCCGAAGCGGAGCGCCGCGCCCCCGGGAAACCGGTGGTGTGCGCCTCCGGCCTCAGCCCCTCCGGGCCGATCCATCTGGGCAACCTTCGCGAGGTCATGGTCCCGCACCTGGTCGCGGACGAGATCAAGCGGCGCGGCGTGCCGTGCGAGCACATCATCTCGTGGGACGACTACGACCGGTTCCGCAAGGTACCGGCCGGTGTCGCGGGCGTCGACGCGTCGTGGAGCGAGCACATCGGCAAGCCGCTGACCTCGGTCCCCGCGCCGCAGGGCAGCGCGTACGGGAACTGGGCCGAGCACTTCCGCACGGCCATGTCCGACGCGCTGGGCGAGCTGGGCGTGGAGTTCCGCGGCATCAGCCAGACGCAGATGTACACCTCCGGCGCCTACCGCGAGCAGATCCTTTTCGCCATGCGCGAGCGCGCCCGCATCGACGCCGTGCTCGACCGCTACCGCACGCTCGACAAGAACGCGCAGGGCGGCCAGGGCGGCGGAAACGGCCAGGGCGGCGGCAAGAAGGGCAAGCAGCAGCAGAAGCCGAAGGACGCGGCCGAGATCGAGGCGGCCGAGGGCTCCGGCGCGGCTGCCGAGGACGACGGCTCGGGCTCCGGCCCCTACTACCCGTACAAGCCCTACTGCGGCGTCTGCGCGCGCGACCTGACCCGGGTCACCGCGTACGACGACGAGAGCACCGAGCTGACCTACGTCTGCGAGTGCGGGCACACCGAGACGGTGCTGCTGCGCGAGTACGACCGCGGCAAGCTGGTCTGGAAGGTCGACTGGCCGATGCGCTGGGCCTTCGAGGGCGTGACCTTCGAGCCCAGCGGCGTCGACCACCAGTCGCCCGGCTCGTCGTTCGTGGTCGGCGGGCAGCTGGTGCGGGAGATCTTCGGCGGCGAGCAGCCGATCGGCCCGATGTACGCCTTCGTGGGCATCAGCGGCATGGCCAAGATGTCCAGCTCGCGCGGCGGGGTGCCGACCCCGTCCGAGGCGCTGGAGATCATGGAGGCGCCGCTGCTGCGCTGGCTCTACGCGCGGCGCAAGCCGAACCAGGCGTTCAAGATCGCGCTCGACCAGGAGATCCAGCGCACCTACGACGAGTGGGACGCGCTCGGCCGCAAGATCGCCGACGGCTCCGCGCAGCCGGCGGACCTCGCCGCGCACCTGCGCGCCTCGACCACGGCCGCGGGCCCGTTGCCCACGACGCCGCGGCCGCTGCCGTTCCGCACGCTCGCCTCGGTGGCCGACGTCACCGCCGGGAACGCGGAGCAGACGCTCCGCATCCTGAGCGAGCTGGACCCGGAGCGGCCCGTGCGCGACCTGGACGAGACCCGGCCGCGGCTGGACCGCGCCGAGCGCTGGATCACCACGCAGGTGCCCGCCGACCAGCGCACGCGGGTGCGGGACGAGCCCGACGGCGTCCTGCTCGCCTCGCTGGACGAGGAGCAGCGGGAGTCGCTGCGCCTGCTGCTCGACGGGCTGGACGAGCACTGGTCGCTGGACGGGCTCACGTCGCTGGTCTACGGCGTGCCGAAAGTGCGGGCCGGGCTGGCGCCCGACGCCAAGCCGACGCCCGAACTGAAGGTGGCCCAGCGGGCGTTCTTCGCCCTGCTGTACCGGCTGCTGGTGAGCCGTGAGACGGGGCCGAGGCTTCCGACGCTGCTTCTGGCGGTGGGCGCGGACCGCGTCCGCAAGCTGCTGGGGGCGTGAGCCCTCCCCGTTGACCGCCCTCGCGAGGGCGGTCAACGGGAGACTGCGGGGCCGGGGAGCGAACTCTCCCGCCGTCAGATGGAGATGCCCATCTCGGAGCTGTAGCGCTCGCGGAACTCGCGCAGGTAGGCGCGCAGGTACGGCTCGCTCAGCAGGTTGCCGTCCACGTTCGTGACACCGAAGCCGTCGTGCAGTGCCCGCGAGAGGTCGCGCGCGGTGGGGCGGCTGCCGTGCGCGGCGATGAACTGCCGGTACGCCTCGTAGTACATCTCTTCGCGGGGGACGCCGTCCGGGATGCCGATCGGCTCGTCGCCCCCGTACGCGTCCGGCTCGGGTTCCGGAACGGGTGCCGGGTGCGGCGCGGGGGCCGGGCCCGGCTCCGGTTCGGGGGCCGGGGGCGCCGGTTCCGGTTCGACGAACAGCTCCTGCTGGCTCGGTGCGTACGCGCCGCGGCCGCCGTCCGGGGCGCCGCTGCGGCCCAGCGGGCGCTGCCGTCCGCCCTGGACGACGGGCACGGTCACCTGCGGATGCCGGCGGCCGGTGTCCTCCGCGTAGGCGTACGCGGAGGACACCGGGGCGGCGGATTCGTCGGGGATCTCGGGGAGCGGGTATTCGCCGGTGGGGGAGACGGCGACCGGCTCCTCCCACCGCGGATCGAGGTCCGGGTGACCGCCGGGGTGGGCGCCCTGGGGCGGCGGGGCGGGTATGTACTCGGGCGCGGGGCGGTACTCGGTGGCGTACTCCGCAGCCATGTCGTGGTCGTACGCGGAGCGTTCCCGCAGCGGCGGTCGTTCCTCCGGTGCGGTGGCGGCGTTCTCCTTGGTGAGGGAGGTCGCCGCCGCGCCTTCGTGCGCACCCCGGGCCTCGGCCGCCGTGCCGCCGTGTGCCCTGCCGTGCGCCGCGTCGGCTCCGCCGCTCGTGTGTGCCGCGCCGGGCGCGTCCGAGGCGCCCGGCAGCAGGGCCCGTCCGGCCCGTGCGGGGGTGTCCGTGCCGGAGGCGCTCTCCGTGCCGGAGGTGAGCCGTGCGGGCACCGTGATGCCCGCCGCCGCCAGACCCGCGGGGCCCGTCTCCGTCAACGGCACGCCGTAGCGGGCGAGTCGGAGCGGCATCATCGCCTCGACGGGTGCCTTGCGACGCCAGCCGCGGCCGTAACGGGCGCGCAGCCGCGCCTCGTACACCAGCCGGTCCTGCTCCATTGCGATGACCTGCTCGTACGACCGCAGCTCCCACAGCTTCATCCGCCGCCACAGTCGGAACGTCGACGGGAACGCCAGCAGCCAGCGGGAGAGCCGTACGCCCTCCATGTGCTTGTCGGCGGTGATGTCGGCGATCCGGCCGATCGCGTGCCGGGCCGCCTCCACGGCGACCACGAACAGCACCGGGATGACGGCGTGCATGCCGACGCCCAGCGGATCGGGCCAGGCGGCGGCGCCGTTGAACGCGATGGTCGCCGCGGTCAGCAGCCACGCGGTCTGCCGCAGCAACGGGAACGGGATGCGGATCCACGTCAGCAGCAGGTCGAGCGCGAGCAGCACCACGATGCCCGCGTCGATGCCGATGGGGAAGAAGGGCGCGAAGGCGCCGAAGCCCTTCTTCTCGGCCAGGTCGCGCACGGCCGCGTACGACCCGGCGAAGCCGATGGCCGCGATGACGACCGCGCCGGTCACGACGACGCCGACGAGTATCCGGTGTGTGCGGTTGAGTTCGACGGACTGCACTGGTGTGGACCCCACCCTCGGGAAGCTGGCGGCGCTCAGCCTTGCACACCTGTGCGGTTTCGCGTCACTCGATGGCGCCGGAGGCCTCCTTCGCCACCTTTTCGGCGTTCTTGCGCACCTCGTCGCGGCTGGGCGGATCCGCGTCCTCGAATCCGGTGCCCTCGTAGTCGACCGTCACGACGACGTTCTGGTCCCGGACCACGACACGGGTGGCGCGGTAGGTGTTGTCCTTCTTCTCGGTCTCGTAGGTGACGGCCAGCGCTTCGTCGCCCACGTCGGAGACCTTGCTCTGCTCGGGCTTCTTGTGCGCCTCGTCGCCCTCGACCGCCTGGACCTCCTGCTGGACGAAGCGCTGCGCCTGCTCGTCGCCCGAGCCGAGCGAGGCGTCGGTGTCGTACCGCTTCAGGGACACCGTCAGGGCGCGGTAGTCGGCGTCGATGTCGCCGCTGCCGCCGCTCCACAGGCAGGCGCCGTAGCTGTCGGTGTCCGAAGAGGCCAGGTTCTTCCCGGACTTGTCCTCCGTGCCGGGCACCACGTCCTCGACGGTCTTCTCGGACACGGCCTTGCACGGGTCCGGCAGGCTCTTGTACGCGGCCGGGTCGGGCTTCTTCCCGCCGGTGCTCGCCGACGCCGAGGAGGAGGGTCCGGTCGGCTCCGGGTCGCCGGAGTCCGAGGAGCATCCGGCCACCAGCAGCACGGGAACGGCCACGGCTGCGCAGGCGGCCCGGCGGGCCAGTCGCGGGGTGATTCGGTGCATGGTTCCTTCGCTTCCGGTTTCTCTTCGGGGTCCGGCCGTCCGGGGTTCCGGCGCACCGGGGTTCGGGGGCCGGCGTCAGCCGTCGGTGAACTGCTCGGCGAGCTGCTGGGCCAGGTCGCGCGCGTACTCCTGGAGTTCGGCGCTCTCCGGCGTGCGGCGCCCGTCGGCGATGGACTGGCTGTACTCGACGGTGACCAGCACGTTGGAGGTGCGGAAGAGCAGGACGACGTCCCGGTGCGCGCTGCGGCCGTCGGCCGACGTCCTGAGCCGGTCGTCGAGGAAGGCGGCGTCGCCGAGGTCGCCGAGCCTGCGGGGCGGCAGCGAGGGCTCCGGCGAGGGGGAGCCGAGCTCGGGCTCGCCGGCCTTGCCGTCGCCGGTGCCGCCGTCGTCCTCCGGGGTGTCCTCCCCGTCGGGCGAGGCGGTCTCCGACCGTTCGCCGGGGGACGCCGCGGCGCGTCCGCCGTCGCGGGCGGCCCCTGCCATCGCGTCGGGTCCGCCGCCCGATCCGCCGTCCGATCCGCCGTCCGGGGTGTCGCCTTCGCCCTGGGCGTCGGTCTCGGTGCCCGCGTCCGGCTCCGGTGTCTGCGAGGGTTCCTCGCCCGGACCCACCCCGGCCTTCTCGGCCCGCCGCTCGAACAGCAGCTCGGCCTGCTCGTCGTCGCTGACCTCGGAGTCGTAGGACACGATGCGCTCGAAGTCGACGTTGAGCCGTCGGCTGCCCAGGCTCGTCGTGCTCTGCCACGTGCAGCCCACGCGCCGGTCGGTGTCGTAGGTGAGGGCGGCCTCGCCCTCCAGCGGCGACGGGACGGCGGAGGAGCCCCCCTCGTCGCCCTCCCCGCCGGTCTCCTGCTCGGCCTTCGCGGCCGCGCCCGGCAGCATCTGCTCCAGCGTGTCGCGGCTCACCGCCCCGCACGGTTCGGGGAGGGTCCGGTAGCGGCCCGGCGGCGCGGGTTCCGCGGCGGCGGTGGCGTCGCCGGGCGTGCCGCCCGTCTCGTCGCCCCCGGAGCCGCCGGTGCAGGCCGTGAGGCCGCCGGCCACGGCGAACGCCAGCGCGGCGCCCGCCAGACGCGTCCTTGCCGTCCGCTGCACCGGTGCCTCCCGCGCTCGAAAACGTGTTGCCGCCCGTATGGGCCGACGGAACACAATGTCTACCGCACGCACCGCACGGCCGTCCGGTCGCGTGGCGCCTATGTGGCGCGAAGTCCGACTTGTTCTTTTTCTTCCTTCGGTGCCGTCCACGCTCGTGCGCTGCACCGCAGGGTCCTTCCGGGGGAGTTGAGTGAGATGTCGTACACCGAGCTGCCCGGTGCACGGGTGCCGATCCGCATGTGGGCCGATCCGGCCACGGTCGAGGACGGCGCGCTGCGCCAGCTGGAGAACGTGGCCACCCTGCCCTGGGTCCGCGGCCTCGCGGTGATGCCCGACGTGCACTACGGCAAGGGCGCGACGGTCGGCTCCGTCATCGCCATGGAGGGCGCCGTGTGCCCGGCGGCCGTCGGCGTCGACATCGGCTGCGGCATGTCCGCCGTGCGCACCTCGCTCACGCAGAACGACCTGCCGGGCGACCTGTCGCGGCTGCGGTCGCGGATCGAGCAGGCCATCCCGGTGGGCCGGGGCATGCACGACGACCCGGTACGGCCGGAGCGTCTGCACGGCCTTCCGACCGCCGGCTGGAACGATTTCTGGGGCCGGTTCGACGGCGTGGCGAGTGCGGTCCGCTTCCGCCGGGGGCGGGCGGAGAAGCAGATGGGCACCCTCGGTGGGGGCAACCACTTCGTCGAAGTGTGCCTCGACACCGAGGGCACGGTGTGGCTGATGCTGCACTCCGGCTCGCGCAACATCGGCAAGGAGCTGGCCGACTTCCACATCGGCGAGGCCCAGAAGCTTCCGCACAACCAGGGCCTGGTCGACCGCGACCTGGCGGTCTTCGTCGCGGACACCCCGCAGATGGCCGCCTACCGGAACGACCTGTTCTGGGCGCAGGAGTACGCGCGGTTCAACCGCGCGCTGATGATGGGCCTGCTCCAGGACGTGGTGCGCCGCGAGTTCCGCAAGGCGAAGCCCAGGTTCGAGCAGGTCATCTCCTGCCACCACAACTACGTGGCCGAGGAGCGGTACGAGGACACGGACATGCTGGTCACCCGCAAGGGGGCGATCCGTGCGGGCAGCGGCGAGTACGGCATCATCCCCGGCTCGATGGGTACCGGGTCGTACATCGTGAAGGGCCTGGGCAACCGCGACGCGTTCCAGTCCGCCTCGCACGGCGCCGGGCGCCGGATGAGCCGCGGCGCGGCGAAGCGGCGGTTCTCCGAGCGCGATCTGGTGGAGCAGACCCGTGGCGTGGAGTGCCGCAAGGACTCCGGCGTGGTGGACGAGATCCCGGGGGCCTACAAGCCGATCGAGCAGGTGATCGAGCGGCAGCGGGACCTGGTGGAGGTCGTCGCGAAGCTCAAGCAGGTCGTCTGCGTGAAGGGCTGACCCTCCGGGCTGCGCCCGGCGCACCGGGAGCCCTCGGTGCGCCGGGCGCCCGCCCCGGAGGGACGCGGCGCCACACCGGATCGTTGCCCAAGGCACCACTCCCGGTCGACAAGCTGCGATAATCAGGGCATACCGAGAGGATGGCGGATAACTGCGGCGCATCTCGCGTTCCGGACTCCGGGTGTGGCGCGGTCTCCTGTGCCACCGGGCAGCCGGGTACCGGCCCTGCCGACCCTGAGCACCGCAGAGGCTCGAGTGAAAGGCCGAGATCTTGCTGAACGATCGCAAGGACGAAGAGCCGAGGGGCGAGGTGATGGGCACCACGCCTGCCGATCACTCTGTGCGCAGGCCCCGTACCGACAGGGTGGTGTTCGGCGTCAGCGCGGGGCTGACCCTGGCGTTCGTGCTGTGGGGTGGTCTCTCCACCGACTCGCTCGCCGACGTGTCGAGCAAGCTGCTCGAGGTGGTCATCCACAACGGTGGGTGGGCGTTCGTGCTCGCCGCCTCCGGGTTCGTCGTCTTCGCGTTGTGGGTGGCCTTCAGCCGCTACGGGAGGATCACGCTCGGTAAGGAGGGTGAGCGCCCGGAGTTCCGTACGGTGTCGTGGATCGCGATGATGTTCAGCGCCGGCATGGGCATCGGGCTGATGTTCTACGGCGTGAACGAGCCGCTGACGCACTTCGTGGACCCACCTCCGGGCAACGAGCCGGTGGACGCGGGCGCCCGTATGGCCGACGCCATGGCCACCACGCTCTTCCACTGGACCCTGCACCCCTGGGCCATCTACGCCGTGGTGGGCCTGGCGATCGCCTACAGCGCGTTCCGCCGCAACCGCCGCCAGACCATCAGTGCCACCTTCACTCCGCTGATCGGGGAGAAGGCGGCCAACGGAGCCCCCGGGCGGGTCATCGACATCCTGGCGATCATCGCCACCCTGTTCGGTTCCGCAGCCTCGCTGGGTCTGGGCGCCCTCCAGATCGGCAGCGGCGTGCAGGAGCTGGACTGGATGTCCACCGTGGGGACGGGTCTCCTGGTCGCGATCATCGCGTTCCTCACCCTGTGCTTCGTCGTGTCGGCGGTCTCCGGCGTGGAGAAGGGCATCCAGTGGCTGTCCAACATCAACATGGTGCTGGCAGCGCTGCTGGTCGTCTTCCTCTTCGTCGCCGGACCGACCGTGCTCCAGCTGGACCTGCTGCCGACCTCGATCGGGGCGTACTTCGCCGACCTGCCGGAGATGGCGGCGCGCACGGAGGCCAGCGCCGGAGACGACGTCGCCACCTGGCTCTCGGGGTGGACGGTCTTCTACTGGGCCTGGTGGATCTCCTGGACGCCCTTCGTCGGGATGTTCATCGCCCGCATCAGCCGCGGCCGGACGATCCGGCAGTTCATCGGCGGCGTGATCCTCGTGCCCAGCGTGGTCAGCCTCATCTGGTTCTCCGTCCTGGGCGGCACCGGCATGCGGCTGCAGGAGAACGGCGCCGGCATCGCCGGCGAGGCGACGCCGGAGGGGCAGCTCTTCGCGGTGCTGAACGAGTTCCCGATCGCCGGGGTCACCAGCCTGGTCGTGATGATCCTCGTCGGCATCTTCTTCGTCTCCGGCGCGGACGCGGCGTCCATCGTCATGGGCACGCTCTCCCAGAAGGGCACTTTGGAGCCGCACCGGTTCGTGGTCATCTTCTGGGGTGCTCTCACGGGTGCGGTCGCCGCCATCATGCTGCTGATCGGGGAGGGCGGCACGACCGCGCTGGACGGTCTGCAGAACCTGACGATCCTCGCCGCGGTGCCGTTCACCGTGGTGATGATCGGACTGTGCGTGGCGCTGATGAAGGACCTGCGCCAGGACGCCAGGATCCAGCGCAGCGAGCGGGGCGAGGAGGCCGTGGAGCTCGCGGTCATCACGGGCTCCGAGAAGTACGACGGCGACTTCGAACTGCGTATCGGCCCCGCAGAGGACGTCGACATGAACGAGGTGCGGCGTCGTGCGGACACTAGTGAGTTGACCAGGATCGAGGCGGAGCACCGGGGCGAGGAGGAGGAGCGGGAGCACCTCCAGCCACGGAAGCAGTGAGGCAGCCTCGCTTTCCGTCGACCGGCGGCCCGGAACGGCCGCCGGTCGATACTTTTTCGTGACGTGTGTTTTCGGCCGTCGTGGGGAGGTGAACGGCTCGCGGGCCGACGTCGTCCCGGCCTGCGGCTTTTCTGCCCCGACAACCGAAGGATGAGTGCGTGTCTGCGCAGACGACGGCGAAAGTGCCGCCCCAGGGAGATCGACCAGGACCAAGAGAAGGCGAACGGACCTCCTCCATCGCGCCGAGGGTCTTCTGGCCTTCAGCGGTGGTGATTCTCGGGTTCGTGCTGTTCGCCGTCATCGGTCAGAAGACGGCCGCCGACGCGGTCGCCACCGTGCAGAGCGAGGTCATCGGCAACCTGAGCTGGTTCTACATGGCTCTGGTGTCGCTGTTCGTGATCTTCTGCCTGTGGGTGGGCATAGGCCGCTACGGCGACATCAGGCTCGGCAAGGACGGGGAACGGCCGGAGTTCTCCGTCGTGTCCTGGCTGGCGATGCTGTTCGCCGCCGGCATGGGAATCGGCCTGGTCTTCTGGGGCGTCGCCGAGCCGCTGAACTTCTTCGACGCCCCGCGTCCCGGCATCGGCTCCTCCGACGCCGCCAAGTCCGAGTTCGCCATGGTGCAGACGTTCCTGCACTGGGGCATCCACCCGTGGGCGATCTACGTGGTCGTCGGCCTCGCCGTCGCCTACTCCGTGCACCGCAAGGGCCGCCCGGTGTCCATCCGCTGGGCGCTGGAGCCGGTCTTCGGTGACCGGATCAAGGGCGTGTGGGGCGACGTGATCGACTCGGTGGCCGTCATCGGCACCCTGTTCGGCGTCGCGACCTCGCTCGGCTTCGGCGTGATGCAGGTCGCCAGCGGCATGGACTTCCTGGGCTGGGTCGACGACGGGGGCAGCAAGACCCTGCTGGTCGTGCTGATCGTGTGCATCACCGGTGTCGCGACGCTGTCCGTGGTGACGGGCATCGGCAAGGGCATCAAGTGGCTCTCGAACGCCAACATGGGCATCGCCGCCCTGATCATGCTCTTCGTGCTGATCGCCGGCCCGACGCTGTACATCGCCAACACCCTCGTCCAGGACACCGGCGGCTACCTCCAGAACCTCCTGTCGCTGAGCTTCGACACCGGGGCGGCGCACGGCGAGGACGGCACCAGCTGGGTCAACGCCTGGACCGTCTTCTACTGGGGCTGGTGGATCTCCTGGGCGCCGTTCGTCGGCATCTTCATCGCCCGGATCTCCCGGGGCCGCACCGTCCGCGAGTTCGTCTGCGGCGTGCTGCTGGTCCCGACTCTGCTGACGTTCGTCTGGTTCTCCATCTTCGGCGGCACCGCCGTCTTCCAGCAGGCGACCGGAAAGCACGACTACGTCGGCGAAGCGGGTGTCAGCACCAACAACGCCCTCTTCGAGATGCTGGACACGCTGCCGGGCGGCACCTTCGTCGCCGGTGTGGCGATCCTGCTGATCGTGCTCTTCTTCGTCACCTCGTCCGACTCCGGTTCGTACGTGGTGGACATGCTGGCGTCCGGCGGCGACCCGAACCCGCCGACCTGGAGCCGTGTCTTCTGGGCGCTGACCGAGGGTGCCGTGGCCATCGCGCTGCTGCTGGCCTCCGGCAGCGGCGGAACGGCCTCGCTGGACACGTTGAAGACGGTGGCGATCCTCGTCGCCCTCCCGTTCAGCTTCGTCATGATCGGCATGTGCGTCGCGACGCTGCGCTCGTTCCGTCAGGAGCGGGAGGCCTACCTGGCCGCCAAGGCCAAGCGGGAGCAGGACAGGATGGTCGACGAGGCGGTGGCCGCGCTCGAGGAGGGCCTCGAGAACGGCACGCTCGGTGCGGAGGGGACGTCGAAGACGTCCACCACGAAGCGCTGACGGCCGCCTGACCGCACGTCACCACGCGGGCTCCGCACCGGTTCTGGACGATGACCGGAGTGGGGCCCGCGTGCCGTGCGTGCGGCGTGCGGGGGTGCGCACGTGTGCGCGTGCGTCGCGCTGCCGAGGCTCAGGGCCAGACGAGGCAGTACGGCTGGTGGCCGGCCATGTGGAGGCGTTCGGAGAAGTCCTGCCACTCGTGGAGCAGCCGGTAGACGTTGAAGGCGTCCTGCGGGCCGCTGCGGTCGGGGACCGTCGACCAGATGAACGCGGCCGCGCCGACCGACTCCTCGCCGATGCCGCGCAGCGGGTCGACGACCGTCATCGGGAGCTTCACCACGGCGTAGTCCGGGTGCAGGACGACGAGTTCGAGCGGCGGGACGCGGTGCAGGGGTATGCCCTCGATGCCCGTGAGCACCATCGCCGCCATGGTCTCCGGCTTGATCTTGGTGAACATGCCGTGGCCCAGCTCGTCGCCGCCGAGCTCTTCCGGACGCATGGAGATCGGCACCCGGGCGGCGGTCGCACCGTCCGGCGCGCCGAAGTACTTGTAGGTCACCCCCACTCCGCCGCCACCCCTGCTGCTCTCTGTTCTCGCCGCTTCACGCCGGTGACGTCCCCGTGCCTGCTCAGGCTCGAGTCCCCCGGTACCCTCGCCCAGTCCGCCACCGCGCTGCATGTCACCACCCGACCACTCGCGGCCCCCGCCGCGCAACCAGATCATCGTGTCAAAGACCTCCCCGCGCAGGCGGGCGCGAAACGCCCCGAGGGCGTACCCGCTGGGGAAGGTCTGCCACCATGGCCCCGTGACTCACTCGTACGACACCCCAGTATCGCAGTCGCTCTTCGATCGTGCCGCCGCCGTGACTCCGGGAGGCGTGAACTCGCCGGTCCGCGCCTTCGGCGCAGTGGGCGGTACGCCCCGCTTCATGGTGTCCGGCACCGGTCCGTACCTCACGGACGCCGACGGCCGCGAGTACGTCGACCTGGTCTGCTCGTGGGGGCCGATGATCCTCGGCCACTCCCATCCCGAGGTGCTCTCCGCGGTGCAGGCTGCCGTGGCGCGCGGCACGTCGTTCGGCACGCCGGGCGAGGCGGAGGTCGAACTGGCCGAGGAGATCGTGGAGCGGGTGGCGCCGGTGGAGCGGGTGCGGCTGGTCTCCAGCGGCACCGAGGCGACCATGTCGGCGATCCGGCTCGCCCGCGGGTTCACCGGGCGGCCCAAGGTGGTGAAGTTCGCCGGCTGCTACCACGGCCACGTGGACGCGCTGCTGGCCGCCGCCGGCTCGGGCGTCGCCACCTTCGCGCTGCCGGACACCCCGGGGGTCACCGGCGCGCAGGCCGGCGACACGATCGTGCTGCCCTACAACGACCTCGCCGCCGTGACCGAGGCGTTCGCCGCGCACCCCGGCCAGATCGCGTGTGTGATCACCGAGGCGTCGCCGGGCAACATGGGCGTCGTTCCGCCCCGGGACGGCTTCAACCAGGCGCTGCGCGACCTGTGCCGCACGCACGGCGCGCTGTACGTCTCCGACGAGGTCATGACCGGTTTCCGGGTGAGCCGGGCCGGCTGGTACGGCCTGGACGGTGTCGAACCGGACCTGATGACGTTCGGCAAGGTGATGGGCGGCGGCTTCCCCGCGGCGGCGTTCGGCGGTCGCAGGGACGTCATGGACCACCTCGCTCCGGCCGGTCCCGTCTACCAGGCGGGCACGCTGTCCGGGAACCCGGTCGCCACCGCCGCCGGCGTCGCGCAGCTGCGGCTGCTGGACGACGGGGCGTACGAGGCCGTCGACGCGGTCTCCGAGCGGCTGCGCGGCCTGGTCACCGAGGCGCTGACCGCGGAGGGCGTCGCCCACCGGCTCCAGACCGCCGGGAACATGTTCTCCGTCTTCTTCACCGACACCCCGGTCACGGACTACGCGGGCGCCAAGGCCCAGGAGGCGTTCCGCTACACCGCGTTCTTCCACGCGATGCTGGAGCAGGGCGTCTACCTGCCGCCGTCCGCCTTCGAGTCGTGGTTCGTGTCCACCGCGCACGACGACCGCGCCGTCGAGCGAATCGCCGCCGCCCTGCCGTCCGCCGCGCGCGCCGCGGCCCAGTCGAAGCCGGAGGCCGCCGCATGACCCCCACGGTGACGGTGGTGCACGTCGTCAGACACGGCGAGGTGCACAACCCGGAGGGCATTCTGTACGGCCGGCTGCCCGGCTACCACCTGTCCGAACTCGGCCGTCGCATGGCCGACCGGGTGGCGGAGCACCTGGCCACCCGGGACATCGTGCACGCCGTGGCCTCGCCGCTGGAGCGCGCCCAGGAGACGGCCGCGCCGGCCGCCAAGGCCCTCGGTCTGGATCTCGCCACCGACGAGCGGTTGATCGAGGCGGGCAACCTCTTCCAGGGCAAGACCTTCGGCGTCGGTGACGGCGCCCTGCGGAGTCCCGCGAACTGGCGGCACCTGCGCAACCCCTTCCGCCCGTCCTGGGGCGAGCCGTACATCGACCAGGTGGTGCGCATGTCGGGCGCCGTGGAGGCGGCGAAGGACGCGGCACGCGGCCACGAGGCGGTGTGCGTCAGCCACCAGCTGCCGATCTGGACGCTGCGCTCCTACGTCGAGCGGCGCCGCCTCTGGCACGACCCGCGCACCCGCCAGTGCACCCTCGCCTCACTGACCTCGTTCACCTATCTGGACGACAAGATCGTCTCGGTGGCGTACAACGAGCCGGCGCTGGACCTCGTACCGCCGCACCTGCGGGCCGGCGGCCCGCGCGGCGACCGGCCCGCCGCGGGCGCCTGAGAGCGGCTGCTCGTATGCGTCCCGAAACCTGCTCCGACCTGCTGATACGCGCCCTACCAGGGGGTGCGGGGAGCGTCCTGCGACCCCATGGGAAACTTTTCACATGAGTCCGATCCGCGCCTTCCGTCGTCGTACGCCCCTGTCCGCCGCGGCCGTACTCGCCGTGGCCGGCGGGCTGCTGCTGACCGGATGCGGGGACGACCCGAAGGCCACCGGGGGCGGGGACAAGGGCTACGTCCAGGGCACCGGCCGGATCACGAAGGTGCCCGCCGCGGAACGCAAGGACGCCCCCGACATCGGCGGCGAGACGGTCGGCGACGGTCAGGCGCGCCTCTCCGACTTCCGCGGCGAGGTCGTGGTGGTCAACGTGTGGGGTTCCTGGTGCGCACCGTGCCGGGCGGAGGCCCCGCACTTCGCGAAGGTCGCCGAGGACCTGACGGACGACGGCGTCCGGTTCCTCGGCATCAACACCCGCGACCAGTACAAGGAGCCGGCCCAGGCGTTCGAGCGCACCTACGGCATCCCCTACCCGAGCCTCTTCGACCCCAGCGGCCGGCAGATGCTGAAGTTCCCCGAGGGCACGCTCTCGCTCCAGACCATCCCTTCCACGCTGATCATCGACCAGGACGGGAAGATCGCCGTCCAGGCGCTCGACGAACTCGGCGAGAAGCAGCTGCGCTCGCTGATCGAGCCGGTGCTCGCGGAGAAGTGACGGTGCGATGAGCGACCCCACCGCGGCCCTGACCACCCTCGCCGTGGCGCCGGACGAGACCGTCGTCAGCGGCGCGCTGATCCTGGCGCTCCCGATCGCGCTGCTCGCCGGGCTGGTGTCGTTCTTCTCGCCCTGCGTGCTGCCCCTCGTCCCCGGCTACCTGAGCTACGTCACCGGCGTCAGCGGCACCGACCTCGCGGACGCCCGCAAGGGCCGGGTGCTCGCCGGCGCCGCGCTGTTCGTCCTCGGCTTCACCGCCGTGTTCGTCTCCGGCGGCGCGCTGTTCGGCTACTTCGGCAACACCCTCCAGGAACACCGCGAGATCATCTCCCGCGTGCTGGGCGGTCTCACGATCCTGCTGGGGCTGTCGTTCATGAGCTCCGGCTCCGGCCTGCTGAACCGTCTCACCAGCCGCGAGTTCCGCATCCACCGCCGTCCGGCCGTGGGCCTCGCGGGTGCGCCGATGCTGGGCGTGCTGTTCGGCATCGGCTGGACGCCGTGCATCGGCCCGACCCTGTCCGCGGTGACCGCGCTCGCGCTCAACGAGGCCAGCGCCGGGCGCGGAGCGGTGCTGACCGCCGCCTACTGCCTGGGCCTCGGCCTGCCGTTCCTTCTCGCCGCCGTGCTGTTCCGCCGCACCCTCGGCGCGTTCGGCTGGGTCAAGCGGCACTATGTCTGGGTGATGCGCATCGGCGGCGGCCTGCTGGTCGCCGTCGGCGTGCTGCTCGTCACGGGGGCCTGGGACCGAATCGTCTACGAACTGCAGGTGTGGTCCGGCGCGGCCGGATTCACCGTGGGGATCTGAGCGCATGACCGACGACACCACCACCCGGCCGGACGCCGAGCGCCCGTCCGCCGCGCGCCCGGACTCCGCCGCGGAGGAGCCGGAGCTCGGCGCGGCCATGTCGCAGCTCTCCACCGCCCCCGTCGAGGAGAGCGGGCAAGCCGTGCAGGGCTCGTTCGGCGGCGTCCGCGCCCCCGGCGTCAAGGGCGGCGCCGCCTGGACCGGCCGCGAAGCCCTCGGCTGGGCCCGCTGGTTCTGGCGTCAGCTCACCTCGATGCGGGTCGCGCTGATCCTGCTCTTCCTGCTCTCCCTCGCCGCCATCCCCGGCTCGGTCATCCCGCAGTCCTCCGTCGACCCCACCCGGGTCGACGACTTCCGCGCCGAGAACCCGACCCTGGGGAACGTCTACGACGCGCTCCAGCTCTTCGACGTCTACAGCTCGGTGTGGTTCTCCGCGATCTACATCCTGCTGTTCGTCTCGCTGATCGGCTGCATCCTGCCCCGCAGCCTGCAGTTCGCCGGACAGCTCCGCGCCCGTCCGCCGCGCGCCCCGCGCCGCCTGGACCGGATGCCCGCCTTCACCACCTGGCGCACCGACGCCTCCCCCGAGGACGTACGGGAGGCCGCGCGGGTGCTGCTGCGCGGCAAGCGCTACCGTGTGGCCGCCGAGGGCGACGGCGTCGCGTCGGAGAAGGGCTATTTGCGCGAGGCCGGCAATCTGCTGTTCCACATCGCGCTGATCGTGCTGCTGGTGGCCTTCGCCGCCGGCCAGCTCTTCCGCTCCGAGGGCGGCACGCTGGTCCCCGTCGGCAGCAGCTTCTCCAACACGCTCTCGCAGTACGACGACTTCTCCTCCGGTTCGCTCTTCGCCTCGGACGACCTCGACGGCTTCGGGTTCCGGCTGGACGACTTCGACGCGTCGTACGAGGAGAACGGCCCGAACCGCGGCAGCGTCCGTACGGCCCGCGCCGACGTCACGTACTGGACGTCCCCGGACGGCCCGGAGCGGAAGACCACCATCCAGGTCAACGAGCCGCTGGAGATCGGCGACACCAAGGTCTACCTGCTCGCCAACGGCTACGCCCCCGTCGTGTCCTTCACCGACGCGAGCGGCGAGGTCGCCTACCGCGGTCCGGTGCCGTTCCTGCCGCAGGACACCAACCTGACCTCCAGCGGAGTCATCAAGGTCACCGACGCGGTGAACGAGGAGGGCGAGCGGGAGCAGTTCGGCTTCCAGGGCTTCTTCGTGCCCACCTTCGGCGGTGCCGGCTCGGGCAGCATGTTCTCCCGCTGGCCGGAGCTGAAATACCCGGTGCTGTTCCTCACCGCCTACCGGGGCGACCTCGGTGTCGACTCCGGCATCCCGCAGAACGTGTATCAGCTGGACACGGACAGCATGAAGCAGTTCAAGGCCGAGGACGGCGGTCCGCTGGCGAAGAAGCTGCTGCCGGGCGAGTCCATGAAGCTGCCCGACGGCAAGGGCACGCTGAAGTTCGAGGGCGTCAAGCAGTGGGCGAACTTCCAGGTCGCCCACCAGGTCGGCAACGTCTGGGCCCTCGCCGGCGCGCTCATCGCCATCGCCGGACTCGCCGGCTCGCTGTTCATCCAGCGCCGCCGGATGTGGGTCCGGGCCGTCGCCGGCCCGGACGGCACCACCACCGTCGAGATGGCCGGGCTGGGGCGCAGCGAGTCGCCCCGCCTCCCCGAAGAACTGGGCGACCTCGCGTACGCCCTGCAGGACAAGGCACCGCCGGCCGCCGCCCCCGACGGGGACACGGCGGAGTCCGACGCCGACGCAGCACAAGAGGCACCCTCCCGAGGAGACCGCCCGTGAACCTGGTGAACATCGCCGCCGCGACCAACGAGCCGCTCGCCGAGATCAGCAACTACCTGATCTACTCCGCGATGGCCGTCTACGTCCTCGCGTTCGTCGCGCACATCGCCGAGTGGGTGCTCGGCAGCCGCAGCAAGGTGGCCCGTACGGCTGCCGCGCTCACCTCCGGCGCCGTGCAGGACGCCGCCGCGCAGGACGCGGCGCAGGCGGCTCCCGCGGTCACGGTCAGGAAGGGCGGCTCCACGAGCGTGCTGGAGCGCCCCAAGGTCGTCACCCGCTCCAGCGCCGGCCGGCGCGGCGACCTGCCCGACGGCCCGGGCGCCGCCGGCGGGGACGAGAAGGGCGACCTCTACGGGCGGATGGCGATCTCGCTGACCGTCCTGGCCTTCGCGCTGCACGCGGGCGGCGTGCTCACCCGCGCGCTGTCCGTCGGCCGGGCGCCGTGGGCGAACATGTACGAGTTCTCCACCGCGTTCTCGATGGTGATCGTCGGCGCCTACCTCGGTTTCCTGCTGGCGAAGAAGAACATCCGCTGGATCGGCCTGCCGCTCGTCACCACCGTGCTGCTCGACCTCGGGCTCGCCACCACCTGGCTCTACACCGAGTCCGACCAGCTGGTCCCCGCGCTCCACTCCTACTGGCTGTGGATCCACGTCTCGCTGGCCATCGTCTGCGGGGCGCTGTTCTACCTCGGCTCCGTCACCTCGGTGCTGTACCTCTTCCGCGACCGCTACGAGACCAAGCTCCTGGGCGGCGGCAGCCCGGGCGCGTTCGCCACCTCCGTGCTGGAGCGGCTGCCCTCGTCGTCCTCGCTGGACAAGTTCGCCTACCGGGTCAACGCGGCCGTCTTCCCCTTCTGGACCTTCACCATCGTCGCGGGCGCCATCTGGGCCGGCGACGCGTGGGGCCGCTACTGGGGATGGGACCCCAAGGAGGTCTGGTCCTTCATCACCTGGGTCGCGTACGCCTGCTACCTGCACGCCCGCGCCACCGCCGGCTGGAAGGGACGCAAGGCCGCCTACCTGGCGCTCTTCGCCTTCGCCTGCTTCCTCTTCAACTACTACGGCGTCAACGTCTTCTTCAACGGCAAGCACAGCTACGCCGGCATCTGACGTCCCGGCGCAGGCGGTACGGCCCGAGCGTGCGGACCTCGCCGGCCCGCGCCGACGGCCGCCGGGCGCGGGGACGCGCCGCCCCGGCCCCGGCAGGGGTCACGCGCCCGTCGGGGGCGGCGTCTCGTCGTCGCCGCCGCCGGTGTCGCGGCGACGGCGCTCGTCCTCCTCGCCCAGCGACTTGAGGAAGTCCGGGTTGTCGTCCGGCGCCACCCAGCGCCGCTCCTGCGGCCGCTGCGCACCGTACGGCGCGTTCCGCCGCGGCCTGCCGACGAGGAACCAGGCGACCGGGCCGATCAGCACCTGCCCGAAGAGCAGCACGATGAACACCCACGCCAGCTTCGGCAGCTTGCGCACCTCGTTCTCGGGCGTGTTCAGGCAGTCGATGAAGGCGAAGATCCAGATCGCCAGGACCAACAGGAACGGCAGATACCTGAGCATGCGGGGCGCCCCCTGGGGTGCGTCGGGTGTACGGACACCAGCGTAACGGCCCGGAAACCGCATGCTCGATACTGAGGCCATGGCATACGACGATCTCCGCTCGCTGCTGCGGGCGCTCGAACGCGAAGGCGACCTCAAGCGCATCAAGGCGGAGGTCGATCCGTACCTCGAGGTCGGGGAGATCGTCGACCGGGTGCAGAAGTCCGGGGGACCGGCGCTGCTCTTCGAGAACGTCAAGGGTTCCTCGATGCCCCTGGCCATGAACGTCTACGGCACCGACCGGCGGCTGCTCAAGGCGCTGGGCCTGACGTCGTACGCCGAGATCAGCGAGAAGATCGGCGGGCTGCTCAAGCCGGAGCTGCCGCAGGGCTTCGTCGGTATGCGGGAGGCGTTCGGCAAGCTGGGTGCGATGGCGCACGTGCCGCCGAAGAAGGTGCGCAACGGCCCGGTCCGGGACGTGGTGCTGCGCGGCGACGACGTGGACCTGGACGCGCTGCCCGCGCTGTTCACGTGGCCGGAGGACGGCGGGTCGTTCTTCAACCTCGGCCTCACCCACACGAAGGACCCGGAGTCCGGCGTACGGAACCTCGGTCTCTACCGCCTCCAGCGGCACGACAAGCGCACCATCGGCATGCACTGGCAGATCCACAAGGACAGCCGGAACCACTACCAGGTCGCCGCCCGGCGGGGTGAGAAGCTGCCCGTCGCGATCGCCTTCGGCTGCCCGCCCGCCGTCACCTACGCCTCCACCGCGCCACTGCCCGCCGACATCGACGAATACCTCTTCGCGGGCTTCGTCCAGGGCAAGCGCGTCGAGATGGTCGACTGCGAGACGGTGCCGCTGCAGGTCCCGGCCGATGCGGAGGTCGTGCTGGAGGGATGGCTGGAGCCCGGCGAGATGCTGCCGGAGGGCCCGTTCGGCGACCACACCGGCTTCTACACGCCGCAGGAGCCGTTCCCGGCGCTCACGATCGACTGCGTGACGATGCGGAAGAAGCCGGTCCTGCAGTCCATCGTCGTCGGCCGTCCGCCGACCGAGGACGGGCCGCTGGGGCGGGCGACGGAACGCTTCTTCCTGCCGCTGCTCAAGGTGATCGTCCCGGACATCGTCGACTACCACCTCCCCGAGGCCGGCGGCTTCCACAACTGCGCCATCGTCTCCATCGACAAGCGCTACCCGAAGCACGCCCAGAAGGTGATGTCCGCGATCTGGGGCGCGCACATGATGTCGCTCACCAAGCTGATCGTCGTCGTCGACGCCGACTGCGACGTGCACGACCTGCACGAGGTCGCCTGGCGTGCGCTCGGCAACACCGACTACGCCCGCGACCTCCAGGTGGTCGACGGGCCCGTCGACCACCTCGACCACGCCTCCTACCAGCAGTTCTGGGGCGGCAAGGCGGGCATCGACGCCACCGCCAAGTGGCCCGAGGAGGGCTACACCCGGGACGGCGGCTGGCCGCACATGGTGCTCTCCGACCCCGGCACGGCGGCGACGGTCGACCGCCGCTGGAAGGAGTACGGCCTGTGACCTCGAACGCGCAGGCGACGTCGAACCCCGTGCGCGCGTTCCTGCGGCTGGTGATGATCGAGCACTCGGTGTTCGCGCTGCCCTTCGCCTACATCGCGGCCCTGACCGCGATGTTCCTGGACGACGGGCGCGTGCACTGGTGGGAGCTGCTGCTGATCACCGTCGCGATGGTGAGCCTGCGAACGTTCGCGATGGCCGCGAACCGGATCATCGACCGCGAGATCGACGCCCGCAACCCCCGCACGGCCGGGCGGGAGCTCGTCACCGGCGCGGTGTCGGTGCGCACCGCGCAGCTCGGCGCGGCGGTCTCGCTGGCCGTCTTTCTCGGCGCGGCGGCCCTGCTCAACCCGCTGTGCCTGGCGCTGGCGCCGGCCGCCGTGGTGCCGATGGTCGTCTACCCGTACGGCAAGCGCTTCACGGACTTCCCGCACGCGATCCTCGGACTCGCGCAGGCCATCGGGCCGATCGGCGCGTGGATCGCGGTGACCGGCGCCTGGTCGTGGGAGGCGGTGCTGCTGGGCCTGGCGGTCGGCATCTGGATCGGCGGCTTCGACCTGATCTTCGGCTGCCAGGACGTCGCCGCCGACCGCGCGGAGGGCGTGCGGTCCGTGCCCGCGCGCTTCGGCATCGCGGCCGCGCTGTACGGCGCACGCGTCGCGCACGGGGTCACGGTGCTGCTGCTCGCATGGTTCGGCGTCGCGACGGGCGCGGGCCTGCCCTGGTGGGCCGGGCTCGCGCTCGTGACGGCCGCGTTCGCGTACGAGCACGCGCTCGTGCGGCCGGACGACCTGAGCCGCCTGAACCGTGCCTTCTTCACGGTGAACGGCTTCATCGGCATGGCGCTCTTCGCCTGCGCGCTGGCCGACCTCGCCCTGCGGGGCCTCTCCGCGGGCTGAGCCGCTCCGGCGGGCACGCGACGGGCGGGGCACCGCGGTGGCGGCGCGCCCCGCCAGGTCGGTGCCGGGTCAGTGCCAGGCCGGTTTCGGCTCGCCCGCCGCGCGGCTCCGCGAGGTCATGAACGCCGCCATCACGCCGCCGATCAGCCCGAAGAGGTGGCCCTGCCACGACACCCCCGGTGTCGTCGGCAGCACGCCCCACAGGATCGACCCGTACAGCACGACCACCACGCCGCCCAGCGCGACGTCCGCGATGCGCCGGTCCACGAAGCCGCGCACCACCAGGTAGCCGAACAGGCCGAAGACGAGCCCGGACGCGCCCGCCGTGTTGCTCGGCACCGGCGCCGTGACCCACACGCCCAGCCCGCTGACCAGGATGGTGATCAGCGAGACGGCCAGGAACGTGCCGATGCCGCGCAGCGCGGCCATGAAGCCCAGCACCAGCAGCGGCACGGTGTTCGCCATCAGGTGGTCCCAGCCGAAGTGCAGGAACGCCGCCGGGACGATGTCCAGCAGCTCGTCCGTCTGCCGGGGCGAGATGCCGTACGGGTCCAGCGCGTGACCGGTGGCGTAGTCGACCGCCTCCAGCACCCACATCAGGCCCACCCAGACCAGGATGAGCTTCAGCGCGGACGCGGTCCGGTACGTCGTCTCGCTCGTCATCGTGTGCCTCCCCTCCCCCTGGAGAGCCCAGTGCCTCTCACCGTGCAACGCTACCCGGATCGCCCCGGTTCCCCACGTGCCCGGGCGTACGCCGCGAAAGGGGGCCACGACGGGGTGCCGCTATGGCCGGGTGCCGCTACGAACGGGTGCCGCTACGACCGGGTGCCGCTACGACCGGGCCGCCCGGTAGAGCGCGGCGGCCAGCAGGTCCTGCGGCGCCAGCTCGGGCGCGTTCCGGGGCGGGTTCGGGGAGTACACGTCGCCCGGCGAGAACCGCAGCCGCAACGGCACGTCCGCCGCTCCGTCGCCGACCAGTCCGCCCAGGTCGAAGCGCACCTCGGCCAGCGAGCCGCGGCGCAGCACCACCTCCGCCGGCACCCGCCGGTCGCCCGCCTCGGCGGGGTCGAAGCCGGTGCCGAGCGGCTGGAGCAGCGGGGCGAGCGCCCGCGCCGTGCGCCGGGCGGGCAGCTCGGCGTGCAGCCGCTGCACGCCGTCCTTCTCCCCGGTCACCCGGTAGGCGGTGTGCCGGGTGAGCACGTCCTCCAGTCCGGCCATCGTGCCGCGCAGCTCGTCGCCGTCCAGCACGTTGCTCGCGCCGCGCACGCCGCCGCGGTGCACGGACAGGCCGGTGAACTCCTCCAGCGCCCAGGCGTAGTCCGCGAACGCCTCGGGCTTCATGCTGACCCAGCCGCCGCCCAGCAGGCGGTCGACGGAGTGCAGCGAGCCGGGCAGGTCGTCGGCGAGCCGCAGAACCCTCCGCACCCGATCGCGCTCCTGCCGGGTGAGTCCGCCGTGACGCAGCAGTTCCTTCGGCTGGATCCGCAGGTAGACCCGGTCGCCGATCGACTTGTACGACACCACGTCGCGGTCGCCGAGGCACAGGGCCATCACCAGCCGGGTCTCCGGGCCGTAGTCCTCCAGCTCGTTCAGGGCCCGCTCCGCCTCCAGCGCGAGCGCGACCTCGGCCTGCGCCAGCCGCCGCGCCCGTTCCGGGCCGGTGTCCCGTCCGAAGGCCGACAGCAGCTCCCGCACCTCGCCGACCGGGGCGTCGAGGTCGGCGACGACCGTCGCCGACTCCTCGGCGGTCATCCGGTCGACGGCGCCGCGCACGGTGTCGGCGGGCGAGCCCGCGGCTTCGGCGGGGCCGCAGGCGACGGCTCCGGCCAGCAGCAGGCAGACACCGCCGGCGACGGCGGCGTGACGGCGGGGTGAACGGGAGGCGCGCATCTCCCGAGCCAACCGCATGACCGCCCCCGTTGGCCAGCCGGGGTACGTCGTACGCTCGGTGCGTGACTTCCAGCCAGCGCCGGCCCTGGGTCGTGGGCGTCTCCGGGGCCTCCGGCACTCCGTACGCTGCGGCGGTGCTGCGTGCGCTGCTGCACGCGGGTGAGCCCGTGGACCTTGTGGTGAGCCGGGCCGCCCGGCTGACCGTCCTGGACGAGACCGGTCATCCGTTCCGCGACGCGCACGCCGAGGAGGACCTGCGCCGCTGGCTCGCCCGCGGCGCCGACGGCACCCCGGACGCGTACGACGTGGACGTGAGCGGTGTGCGGCACTGGGCGGCCGGCGACCTCGCGGCCGGGCCGTCGTCGGGGTCGTACCCGACGCGCGGCATGCTCGTCGTGCCCGCGAGCACGGCCTGCGTGGCGGGCGTGGCGCTGGGCCTGTCGAAGGACCTGCTGCAGCGCACCGCCTCGGTGACGCTGAAGGAGCGGCGGCCGCTGGTGGTGACCGTCCGCGAGACGCCGCTGACCGGCCAGACGCTGCGCCACCTGGTGACGCTGGACGACGCGGGCGCCGTGGTGCTGCCCGCCTCGCCCGCCTTCTACGCCGGGGTGCGGGACGCGCAGGACCTGGTCGACTTCGTCGCAGGCCGGGTGCTGGACGCGGCCGGCGTCCCGCACAAGCTGTACCGCCGCTGGCGGGGCGAGCTCGGCGGCGGCCGGGAGGTCACGCGGGACGCGTCGGCCCCGCCGGACGGCCCGTAGGACGGGCCGACCGCAGGAGATGACGCGGCCATGCCTTAGATTCGTATCCGAGGAATGCGGGAAACACTCGAATCCCGACCCGGGAAGACGGAAGGCGTAGGACGCATGGACGCGGTGGACAGGCAGCTCATCCAGGCGCTGCGCGAGAATGGCAGGGCCTCGTACGCCGAGCTCGGCCGGCTCGTCGGCCTCTCCGGCCCCAGCGTCACCGACCGCATCAACCGGTTGGAGGCGGCCGGCGTCATCACCGGCTACCGCGCGACCGTCGACGCGCCGTCGCTGGGCCTTGGCGTCACGGCGCTGGTCGGCATCCAGCTCTCCGACGCCGTCGACCACGAGGAGGTCGCGGGCCGGATGCGGGACCTCGCCGAGATCGAGGACTGCTGGTTCATCGCCGGCGACGACTCCTACATGCTCAAGGTCCGCGCGACGGACGTGGACGGGCTGGAGCGCACCATCCGCCGTCTCTCCGGCACCAAGGGCGTCTCCCGCACCCGGACCACCATCGTGCTCTCCACCAAGTGGGAGAACAGGGTCGGCGAACTGCCCGACGAGGTGTAGGGCTACGCTCGATCGGGGCGCCGGTACGCAAAGCGCCCGAATCCGTGAGGCGAGGAGGCGCGTGCGGCATGGACGCTGGGCTCAGGCGCGAGCTGGAGGACAAGGTCCGTTCGGGTGAGCGGCTCACCCGTGAGGACGGCATCGCGCTGTACGCGTGCGACGACCTCGCCTGGCTGGGCGGTCTCGCCCACGAGGTGCGGACCAGGAAGAACGGCGACGTCGTCCACTTCAACGTCAACCGGCACCTGAACATGACCAACGTGTGCACGGCGTCGTGCGCGTACTGCTCCTTCCAGCGCAAGCCGGGGGAGAAGGACGCCTACACCATGCGCATCGAGGAGGCCGTCAAGCTCGCCAAGGCGATGGAGGGCGACAACCTCACCGAGTTGCACATCGTCAACGGCCTGCACCCCACGCTGCCCTGGCGCTACTACCCGCGCTCGCTCAGCGCGCTGAAGGGGGCACTGCCGGACACGGTGTCGCTGAAGGCCTTCACCGCCACCGAGATCCACCACTTCGAGACCATCTCCGGCATGCCCGCCTCGGAGATCCTGGACGAGCTGATCGACGCCGGCCTGGAGTCGCTGACCGGCGGCGGCGCGGAGATCTTCGACCCGGAGGTCCGCCAGCACATCGTCGACCACGCCACCCACTGGGAGGACTGGTCGCGCATCCACCGCCTGGCGCACGAGAAGGGTCTGAAGACCCCGTGCACCATGCTGTACGGCCACATCGAGGAGCCGCGCCACCGCGTCGACCACGTCCTGCGGCTGCGCGAGCTCCAGGACGAGACCGGCGGCTTCCAGGTCTTCATCCCGCTGCGCTACCAGCACGACTTCGTCGACATGCAGGACGGCAAGGTCCGCAACCGGCTCCAGGCCCGCACGACGATGGCCACCGGCGCGGAGGCGCTGCGCACCTTCGCGGTCTCCCGCCTGCTCTTCGACAACGTGCCGCACGTGAAGGTCTTCTGGGTCATGCACGGCGTCCAGACCGCACAGCTCGCGCTGCAGCACGGCGCCGACGACATGGACGGGTCCGTCGTCGAGTACAAGATCACGCACGACGCGGACGACTTCGGCACCCCCGACAAGCTCACCCGCGAGGACCTGCTGGAGCTGATCCGCGACGCGGGATTCCGGCCGGTCGAGCGGAACACCCGCTACGAGGTCATCCGCGAGTACCCGGGCCCGGACGCCCAGCGGCGCGAAACGCCGCAGCCCATGAAGCTCTGAGGCAGACGCTGCGTCCGGCCAGGGGTGTGGGAGCGAAGGTGGGGTGACGGCTCGCTGCGGCGGTCGAAGGAGTGCCCGTGCGGCGCTCCGTCCCGTTACGGCGTTGTCACGGCAGAGGAGAGGACGCGGAGATGGTCAGGGTGGAGCGTGCGTTCACCGTCGGGCGGCCGGTGGAGGAGGTGGTCGCCTACCTCGAGGACTTCGCCAGGACCGAGGAGTGGGACCCGGGAACGGTCAGCTGCACCCGCCTGGACGACGGGCCCCTGCGCGAGGGGGCCCGGTGGCGCAACGTCTCGGAGTTCTGGGGTCGGCGCACCGAGCTCACCTACCAGTTGGTCACGCGCCAGGAGAGGCGGCTGACGTTCTCCGGCAGCAACAAGACCGCGGTGGCCGTCGACGACATGTTCTTCGAGCCGGACGGGGACGGCACCCGGATCACCTATCGGGCGACCATCCGTTTCAAGGGGCTCGCCAAGGTGGCCGGTCCGTTCGCACGACGGGAGTTCGAGCGCCTGGGCGATGAGGTCGCCCAGCGCATACCCGACGCTCTCGCGTCCCGGCCCTGAGCGGGTCAGCGCGCAGCGCCGGGGGTCGGGTCGTCGCCCGGCCGGGACGAGCCCCACGTTCACCCCGGCGCGGGGGCCGTGCCGCGCCGCCGGATATCGTCGGCGGCATGTCCCTGTCCTTCGCGTCCGACCCCGAGGTCACGCCCACGCTGCACGACGAGATCCTGCGGCTCTGGGTGGACGTCTCGAACGCCGGCGGGTCCGTCGGGTTCGTGCCTCCGGTGACCGAGGAGGACGTACGCCCGTCGCTGCTGAAGTACCTGCGCGGCATCGCCGCGGGCGGCACGAGTCTCCTCACCGGGCGTGACGAGGACGGGACGCTCGTCGCCAGTACCTTCCTGGTCCGGGACGAGCACCGGTTGATGCGACACTGGGTCTGGCTGTACATCGTGATGGTGCACCCGTCCCGCCAGGGGACGGGCGCAGGACGTGAACTGCTGTCCGCCGCCGCGGACGCCGCACGCCGCACGGACGGCGTGGAAGCGGTACGCCTCACCCTCCGGGGAGGCGACGGTCTGGAGCACTTCTACGGTGCGTGCGGCTACCAGGAGGCCGGGCGGGTGCCCGGCGCCTTCAAGGTCGCGGACGACGAGTACCGCGACGAGGTCACCATGTGGCTGGCCCTCACCTGATCCCGAAGAAGGAAGAAACGACCGTGAGCAGCACTTCGCACGCCACGCTCCGCTACACCACCCTGCGGCTGGGCATCTTCCTCGGCTGTCTCGTGCTCGCCGCCGTGCTGGCGTACACCGGGGTGCTGCCCGAGGGCATCGGCAGGGCCAACCCGCTCTGGATCCTGCTGCTGGCACTGGTGCTGTCCGCGCCGCTGAGCTACATCCTGCTGCGCCGGCAGCGCGACGCCATGGCGGAGCAGATCGCGGGCGGCGTCGACCGTGCGAAGGCGAAGCTGTCCGCGAACCGTTCCATGGAGGACGACGCGGCCTGACCCGCCCGTCCCGCACGCCCGTCCCGCCTGTCCGTGGCGACGTCGCGTTCGTCACACCCGTTCCGCACGCCCCGCCGGGAATCGCCGTCCCCGGTGGGGCGTTGTGCATCGGCGTGACCGTCGATCCAGAAGCCGGACTTTGGGGCCGTATAAGGCCCGGTGTTAGCGTGAGGGCCATGACGACCGCAGCCCCGTTCACGAACGCGACCACGACGATGCTGGTCGCGCGGCTGCACGTCGATCTCTGCCGCTGCCTCTCCGCGACCTGTCGCAGGGCCTGACCGGCGGCCGGACCCACTCCGGCACCCACCCCCCCCGCAGGCGCTCCCGCGTCGTCGTGCGCTCGGCTCCCGCATGCCCGCACGCGTTCCCCGTTCCCTTTCTTTCCTCCTCGGAGTGTGTCCGTGTCCTCTGATGCGAAGCTCTCTGCGTCGAAGCAGCAGCGATTCCGCATACCTCGCGTTCCGTTCTGGGCTCAGATCCTGGCCGGTCTGGTGCTCGGCGTGCTGCTCGGCTGGCTGGCCCGCAGCGCCGACGTCGGCTGGCTCGGCACCGGCCTCACCAAGACCGGTGAAACGTTCGTGCAGCTCCTGAAGCTGGCCGTCGCTCCGCTGGTCTTCTTCGCGATCGTGATCTCCATCACCAACCTGCGGAAGGTGTCCAACGCCGCGCGGTTGGCCGGCCGCACCCTGCTGTGGTTCATGGTGACCTCGCTGATCGCCGTGGCCATCGGGCTGACCATCGGTCTGCTGACGAACCCGGGCGCCGGCACCGGCCTCACCACGCGGGACGGCGCCGAGCCGGAGTCCGCCGGGTCCTGGCTGGACTTCCTCACCGGCATCGTCCCGACCGACGTCGTCACGCCGTTCACCGAACTCAACGTCCTCCAGATCGTCTTCATGGCCGCCGTGGTCGGCGTGGCGGCGCTGAAGCTCGGCCCGAAGGCCGAACCCCTGCTGGAACTGAGCGAGTCGGTGCTGTCCCTGCTGCAGAAGGCCCTGTGGTGGGTCATCCGGTTGGCCCCGCTCGGCTCGCTGGGCCTCATCGGCACCGCCATCAAGGACTACGGCTGGGGTCTCATCGGCCAGTACGCCACCTTCACCGCCGACGTGTACATCGGCTGCGCGCTCGTCGTCTTCGGCGTGTACCCGCTGCTGCTGGCCACCGTCGCCCGGGTGAGCCCGGTGCAGTTCTTCCGCGGCGCCTGGCCCGCCCTCCAGCTGGCGTTCGTCTCCCGCTCCTCGGTCGGCACCATGCCCCTGACGCAGAAGGTCACCGAACGGCTGGGCGTGCCGAAGGAGTACACCTCCTTCGCGGTGCCGTTCGGCGCCACCACCAAGATGGACGGCTGCGCCTCCGTCTACCCCGCCCTCGCGGCCATCTTCGTCGCGCAGATCTTCGGCGTGGACCTCGGCGTCGGCGACTACCTGCTGATCGCGTTCGTCTCGGTCATCGGCTCCGCCGCCACCGCCGGCCTGACCGGCGCCACGGTGATGCTGACCCTGACCCTCTCCACGCTGGGCCTGCCGCTGGCCGGAGTCGGCCTCCTGCTCGCCATCGACCCGATCCTGGACATGATGCGCACCGCCACCAACGTGGCCGGGCAGGCGCTGGTGCCGGTGCTGGTCGCGGCCCGCGAGAAGATCCTCGACCTCGACGCCTTCCACAGCGCGAAGAGCTTCAGCATCGAGGACCTGGACCGCGACGGGACCGGCCCGGCCGGCGCGGAGGGGAAGACCGGAGCCGAGGACGACGCCGAGGATCACGCGGAGGACGACGCCCGCGCGCCCGTGCCCGCCTGACACCCGCACCCGCGCCCGTTCCCGCACAACGCCTGTGGCGCGCAACGCCGTTGCTGCTCCTCCGGACCAGGGAGATCCGGGGGAGCAGCGGCGTATGGTGAAAAGGACGGAACGGCGCTCAGGGGCGGGGGGCGACGCGAAGGGCGAAAAGGTGGGGACGAAGAACGGCAAGCGGGTTCCGCGCGCGGTGCGCGAGCAGCAGATGCTGGATGCGGCGGTGGCGGCCTTCGGGCGGCACGGGTACCGGGCGGCGTCGATGGACGACATCGCCGAGGCGGCGGGGGTCTCCAAGCCACTGGTGTACCAGTACCTGAAGTCGAAGGACGACCTCTTCACCGCGTGCATCGACCGGGAGGCCGCCGCACTGACCAGGGCGGTGCTCGACGGCACGCGGGACCAGACCCTCCCGCCCGACCAGCAGTTGTGGAACGGACTCTGCGCGTTCTTCGCGCACACCGCGGCGCACCCGGACGGGTGGACGGTGCTGCACCAGCAGGCGCCGGGGGAGGGGGAGACCTTCGCCGGTGTGGTCGCCGGGATGCGGGCCGAGATCGTCGCGCTGGTGACCGCTCTGCTGGGCCGGGTGGCTCAGGACGCGGGCTGCGACGAGGGCCTGATGGACCGCGAGGTGTCCGGTCTGGCCCACGCGCTGGTCGGCTCCGCCGAGTCCCTCGCCGACTGGGCCAACTCCCGTGAGGAGGACCGTCCGTCGGCGAAGGAGACCGCCGCGACGCTGATGAACTTCTGCTGGGCGGGCCTGGAGGGCCTCATGAAGGGGGCCCGCTGGACACCTTCCCGCTGACGTGCAGCCGGGCGCGGTCCCGGCCGTCCCGCAGTGTGAAGGCGCCCTCCGCTCCGTCCCCGGCGAGCAGCACGACCTCGCCGGGCAGCAGCACCGGCGCGGCGAAGCGTGCGTGCGCCGTGAAGCGTTCCGGGCGACCGGTGCCGGTGCCCGTGCCCGCGCCCGTTCCGGACGTCTCGGCGAGGCAGCGGGCGAACGTCCACATGCCGTGGGCGATCGCGCGCGGGAAGCCGAACGCCCGCGCGGTGAGCGGGTGCAGGTGGATGGGGTTGCGGTCGCCGGAGACGGCACCGTAGCGCCGTCCCAGGTCGCCGGGCAGGCGCCACTCGGCGCGCACCGGCAGTGGTGCGGCGTCCCCGGCCCGCCCCGTGCGGGCGGCCGTGTCCGTGCGGTCCGTGCGGTCTACGCCGTCCGCCCGGCCCGTCTCCGGTGCGGCGTCCGGCCGCCGGTGCCGGCACAGGTAGGTGCTGCGCGAGGACCAGACCTCCGCGCCGTCCAGCCGCGCCGAGGTGACGACGTGGAACGCGGTGCCGCGCCGGTGCGGCGCGAGGCCCTCGGTGTGCACGCGGATCTCCGGCCGGTCGTCCGGCCGCAGCGCCCGCCGCTGCGCGACCTCGATGCCGGTGTGGACCAGCCCGAGCAGTGGGAACGGGAAGTCGGCGCCGGCCAGCAGCCGCATCGCCAGGGGGAAGCCGAGCAGGTGCGGGTAGGTGGGCGGCAGCGGCCCGGTGCCGCCGGTGGGCGGGAAGCCGCACACCTCGGCGTACGCGGCCACGTGCCGGGCGTCGATCCGCACCGAGGGCGCCGTCAGGACGCGGGCGGGCAGCGCAGCGCCTTCGTACGGCGGGTGCTTGCGCAGCGAGCCGAGCGCGCCCCGGAGCAGGGTGGTGGTCAGCGCCATCGTCACGCCCCCAGCAGGCTCTGGCCGCAGACCCGCACGATCTGTCCGTTGACCGCGCCGGACTCCGGGTGCGCGAGCCAGGCGGTGGTCTCCGCGACGTCGACCGGAAGGCCGCCCTGCGCCAGGGAGTTCATCCGCCGCCCGGCCTCCCGGATCACGAGCGGCACGGCGGCCGTCATCCGCGTCTCGATGAAGCCGGGCGCGACGGCGTTCACCGTGACGCCGTGCCGTTCGGCGGCGGCCGGCGCGAGGGCGCGGACCAGGCCGACGATGCCCGCCTTGCTCGCCGCGTAGTTGGTCTGCCCGGTGTTCCCGGCGAGGCCCGCGATGGAGGCGGTGGCGACGATCCGGCCGCCGTCGGGCAGGGCCTTCGCCTGCAGCAGGTGGTCGGTGGTGCGCAGCACGCTGTCCAGGTTGACCTCCAGGACGGCGTCCCAGCGGTCGGCGGCCATGTTGGCGAAGCGGCGGTCGCGCGTGATGCCCGCGTTGTGCACCAGCACGTCCAGGCCGCCGGGCGGCAGGGCCTCCTCGATGCGGGCGCCCGCGTCGTCGGCGGTGATGTCGAGGGGGAGCGGTGTGCCGCCCAGGCGTTCGGCGACGTCGGCCAGGTCCCGTTCGGCCTGCGGGACGTCGAGGCACAGCACGTGCGCGCCGTCCCGGGCCAGGGTGGCGGCCACCGCCTCGCCGATGCCGCGTCCCGCTCCGGTCACCAGCGCCGTACGGCCGGCCAGCGGGCGCCCCGGGTCGCCGGGCGCGGTCCCGGGGAGGCCGGCCGCGACCTCCACCACCTGGCCGCTGACGTACGCCGATTTCGGGGAGAGCAGGAAGCGCAGCGTGGACGCGGCGCCCGCCGCCGACGCCCCCGGCGCGAGGCGCAGGAGCTGCGCCGTACGGCCGCCCCCGACCTCCTTGCCCAGGGACCGTACGAACCCCTCCAGCGCCTGCTGTGCGGCGGCCTGGTGGTGGTCGCCGGGGTCCACAGCGGCGCCCAGGACGACGACGCGGCCGCCGTCGGCGATGCGCCGGGCGACCGGGTGGAGCGCCCGGTGCACCTCCCGGAGTTCCGCAACCGCGCGGATACCCGTAGCGTCCAGGACGACGGCGGAGAACCGGTCGCCCCCACCGGCTCCGGTTCGCGGCTCGATGCCGGAGGGGGTGCCTGCCTCGGCACCCGTTCCGGTACGCACCTCGAGTCCGCATCCGCCGAGCGCCGCTGCCAGTTCCGTCCCGTCGCACGCCGTGCGTCCGGCGGTGAGGTGCAGCAGCGGGCCGCCCTCGAGTACCGGCCGCCGCTCCGACCAGCGGTGCAGCGGCGCGGGCCGGGGGAGGCCGAGGCGACGGGAGAGGAAGCGGCCGGGATCGGAACGGGTCCACTGCAGGTAACGGTCCGCCATTCCGCTTCTCCTCGCCTCCGCGTGAGTTTACTTTGGAGTAAGGTTACTCAATGGTCAGGAGTTTGGTCGAGTATGAGTTCCAGCGGCCTCATCAGTTCCTCGGTCCGCCGGGTGGCGGTCGTCGGCGGCAGCCGCATCCCGTTTGCCCGCTCCGACGGCCCGTACGCCACCTGCTCGAACCAGGACATGCTCACCGCCGCGCTCGGCGGACTCGTCGAGCGCTTCTCCCTGCACGACGAGCTGATCGGTGAGTTCGTCGCCGGGGCCGTGCTCAAGCACAGCCGCGACTTCAACCTCGCCCGCGAGACCGTGCTCGGCTCCGGACTCGACCCGCGCACCCCGGCGTACGACGTCCAGCAGGCGTGCGGCACCGGCATGCAGGCCGTCATGGCCGTCGCCAACAAGATCGCCCTCGGCCAGATCGACGTCGGCGTGGCGGGCGGCGCCGACACCGCCAGCGACGCCCCGCTCGGCGTCAACGACCGGCTCCGCCGCATCCTGCTCGCCACCCGCCGCGCCAAGACCCTGCCCGACCGGCTCAAGGAACTCGCCCGCATACGCCCGGGCCACCTGGTGCCCGAGATCCCCCGCAACGCCGAACCCCGCACCGGCCTCTCCATGGGCGACCACGCCGCCCGTACCGCCCGCGAATGGGGCATCAGCCGCGAGGCCCAGGACGAACTCGCCGCCCGCAGCCACCACCGCCTCGCCACCGCCTACGACGACGGCTTCCTGCACGACCTCGTCGTGCCCTACCAGGGCCTGGCCCGCGACCAGAACCTGCGGCCCGGCACCTCCCCGCACAAACTCGCCGAACTCGCCCCGGTCTTCGGCCTCACCGAAGCTTCCGGCGGCCCCGACGGCGCCACCATGACCGCCGGCAACTCCACGCCCCTCACCGACGGCGCCGCCACCGTGCTGCTCGCCTCCGAGGAATGGGCCGAGGACCGCGGCCTCCGGCCGCTCGCCTACCTCACCGCCTACGAGACCGGCGCCGTCGACTTCACCGAAGAGGCCGGCGAGGGCCTGCTGATGGCCCCCGCGTTCGCCGTGCCGCGCATGCTGCGCCGACTCGGCCTGGACACCGGCGACTTCGCACTCGTCGAGATCCACGAGGCGTTCGCCTCCCAGGTGCTCGCCACCCTCGCCGCCTGGGAGAAGCAGGGTCTGGCCCCCGTCGACCGGGACCGCCTCAACGTCGCCGGCTCCTCGCTCGCCACCGGCCACCCGTTCGCCGCCACCGGCGCCCGCATCGTCGCCACCCTCGCCAAGCTGCTCGCCGAACGGGGCGCCGAGCCCGGCACCCGCGGCCTCATCTCGATCTGCGCGGCCGGCGGCCAGGGCGTCACCGCCGTCCTCGAACGCGCCTGACCCTCCTCCCGTACACACCCGGGCCGCCCTCCCCCACGGGCGGCCCGGGCGGCAGTCCCGTCCCCGCACCGCCACCGCCCGTACCGGCAGCCCTCCACCGCGTGACCGCAGCACGCCCGGAACCCAGGAGCCGCGAGATGCCGCAGCAGATCCCCCCGGCCGGACGCCCCACACCGCCGCCGCTCGTCGAACCCACCACCGAGACCGTCGACGGCGTGGTCCGTGAGGCGCACGTCCCCCCGCTCGTCCCGCCGCTCACCCGCGGGTCGCTCGCCGACCTGCCCTTCCACAATGCTGCGGAGGACCCCGACGCCGTCGTCCTCGCCCGCGAACAGCCGGACGGCACCTGGACGGACGTCACCGCACGGCAGTTCGCCGACGAGGTGCACGCCGTCGCCAAAGGGCTCGTCGCCCACGGCCTGGAGGTCGGCGACCGGTTCGCCATCATGGCCCGCACCACCTACGAGTGGACCCTGCTGGACTTCGCCGGCTGGGCCGCCGGCCTCATCACCGTCCCCGTCTACCCCACCTCCTCCCCCGCACAGGCCCGCTTCGTCCTCCAGGACGCGGGCGCGCGCGCCTGCGCCGTCGAGAACGTCGACCACGCCCGCCTCGTCACCTCCGTCCGCGGCGGCCTGCCCGACCTCGCCCACCTCTGGCAGATCGACGCCGGCGCGGTCCACCAACTCGTCGCCGCCGGACGCGACGTGCCCGACGAACACGTCACCACCCGCCGCGCCCGCCTCGGCCCGCAGACCGTCGCCACCGTCATCCACACCTCCGGCACCACCGGACGCCCCAAGGGCTGCGTCCTCACCCACGGCAACTTCTTCGCCGAGGTCGACAACTGCGTCGAACTGCTGCACCCCGTCTTCACGTCCCTGAGCCGCCACCCCGCGTCGACCGTGCTCTTCCTCCCCCTGGCGCACGTCTTCGGCCGCATGGTCGCCGTCGGCTGCCTCCGCGCCCGCGTCCGCCTCGGCCACGCGCCCAGCATCCAGACCGACGAACTCCTCGCCGACTTCGCCGGCTTCAAGCCGACCTTCCTCCTCGCCATCCCCTACGTGCTGGAGAAGGTCCACAACAGCGCCCGCGCCACGGCCGAGAAGATGCGCCGCGGCTCCTCCTTCGACCGCGCCTCACGCGTCGCCGTGGCGTGGGGCGACGCCTCCTGGGCCGACCGCCACGGCAGCGGCCCCGGCCCGGGCCTCCTGGTCCGCGCGGCCCGCGGCCTCTACGACCCGCTGGTCTACCGCCGCATCCGCGACGCCCTCGGCGGCCACGTCCGCCACGTCATCTGCGGCGGCTCCCCCCTCGGCGAACGCCTCTGCGCGTTCTTCGCGGGCGCGGGCATCGAGGTCTACGAGGGCTACGGCCTCACCGAGACCACCGCCGCCGTCACCGTCACCCCGCCGCTCCGCCCGCGCCTGGGCACCGTGGGCTGGCCCGTACCCGGCACCGCCGTCCGCATCGCCGACGACGGCGAGGTGCTGCTGCGCGGCGGCCAGGTCTTCGCCGGCTACTGGGACGCGTCCGCCCAGGCCGTCATCCCGGCCGTCTCCGCCGACGGCTGGCTGCCCACCGGCGACCTCGGCGCCCTCGACGACCAGGGCTACCTCCGTATCACCGGCCGCAAGAAGGACCTGCTCATCACCTCCAGCGGCAAGAACATCGCCCCCGCCCCCCTGGAGGACTGGATCCGCGCCCACCCCCTCGTCGACCAGTGCCTCGTCGTCGGCGACAACCGGCCGCACCTCACCGCACTGATCACCCTCGAGCCCGAAGGGCTCGCCCACTGGCAGCACATGCACCACAAGCGGCACCTCTCCCGCGCCGAACTCGTCCACGACGAGGACCTGCGCCGCAACCTCCAGCAGGCCGTCGACGACGCCAACCGCCTCGTCTCCCAGGCCGAGTCCATCCGCGCCTTCACCGTCCTCCCCACCTCCTTCACCGAGGACTCCGGCCACCTCACCCCCTCCCTCAAACTCCGCCGCACCGCCATCACCCACGACTTCGCCCCCGACATCGACGCCCTCTACGACGACCGGCGGTGACGCACGTCACGCCAGGTCGGGCCCTTCCTCCACCTGGTGAAAACGTGGGGAATGAGTGAAGATCGACGGCGATTCAGGTAACCGAAGGTGGGGACATGACTGCACGCAGTGGGAGACGAGCCCGGCTCGCCGGGCTCGCCGCAACAGGAGCCATCGTCATGGCGGGTCTGCTGGCCCCGCCGGTTGCGGCTTCCGCCGTGACGGCGACAACTGAGACCGCTCAGGAGGAGGCTCGGTGGGCGTGGGCGCCGCGACCGGTGGCTTCCTGGGCTCTCTCGGACGCGGAGGGGGAGACGCAGGCCGAGGGGGCCGACGGCGCGGGGCCGGCGACAGCCGGTCCCGGGGTGACATTCGGCGTGGAGGGGCCCTACAGCCCCCTGCGGAGCGCTGCGCGCTTGGACGGCACGGACGCCGCCTACCTGGACACCGGCGCCCACGTGGTGGACACCGACACGTCGTTCACCGTCGCCGCCTGGGCCCTCCTCCCGGAGGCGCCCTCCAGCACGGTGGTGATGGTCAGTCAGAACGGTGGGGGAGAACCCGGATTCACACTGGGCGTGGACGGGGACACCGGCCGGTACTCCTTCGCCATGCCGGACCTCGAGATCGGGTCCATGAAGTGGTGGAAGGCACTGGGGCCTCGCCCCGCCGCCGGGGAGTGGGCCCATCTCGTCGGTGTCTACAGCGCCTGGGAGGACGGGCAACCGGGACGTCTGAGGCTGTATGTGAACGGTCGGCTGACCGGTGAGGCGCAGCAGTCCTGGCCGGCCTGGAACGCCACCGGAGCTCTGCAGATCGGCCGTGCCACGACGCCACGCACTTATGGGCATCTCG
The DNA here is from genome assembly GCF_000426325.1 of Streptomyces sp. CNS606. NCBI lineage: Bacteria > Bacillati > Actinomycetota > Actinomycetes > Kitasatosporales > Streptomycetaceae > Streptomyces > Streptomyces sp. CNS606. The sequence continues at coordinate 60,470 of NZ_AUFD01000021.1, read as the reverse complement.
ATGGATCCATAGCGGACGTCGAGGTGTTCGACAGCGCCTTGTCGCTGGACGAGGTCGCGGATGTGCACCGCGCGCCCGTTCGCCAGCGTGCTTATTGGCACATGGAGGGGGAGTCCGGCGGAGTGATGCCCGACCTGGAGGGAGGGGAAGGCCTTGCCCTTCACGGTGACGCCGCCGCCTACGTCCCTGACCGGTCATGTGACCTCGGTACCGATCCCTCCTGTGAACCCGTCCGGGAGCCGCTCTGGGGTGAGGGCCACCTGGACCTGCACGGGAACGGATATGCGAGCCGAGGGCCGGGACTGTTGCGGGCCGACGGTGGCTTCACCGTAACGGCGAGAGTCCGCATGGATGCGCACTGCCCCCCGGGGGACCGGACGGTGTTCTCCCTGCCGGGGGCCACCCGGAACGCGGCGGTGGTGCGGTACGACGCCGAAAGGTGCGTATGGTCCTTCGAGGTCAGAGATGCGGACGAGGACGCAGCTCCGTCCACGCGTGTCGTTGCTGCCGGCGGTGTCCCCGCACGGGATGGCTTCGGCGATCACCTGGCGCTCGCCTACGACCCCGTCCTCGGGGAGGTCGCCTTGTATCTGAACGGTGAGAAGGCGACGGAATCCGTGGAATGGCACCCGGAATGGGATTTCTCGACGGTCGGAGTGGACGTCGGAAGGACCGGTGGTGCGTCGACGGCCGCAGACTTCTTCTCCGGCGAAGTCGACGAAGTACGTGTCTTCGACGGAGCCCTGGACCAGGACGCGATCATCGCGGTCTCCGCGCTGCACTCGGGTGCCGAGCTCGACCCGGACGGCCCTGACATCGGCTGACCTTCGTCAGTAACGAGTCCAACTCCGCCAGGGCGTGCTGCTCCGCCGGGCGACGCCCGGCGGAGCAGCACGCGCCAGGAGGCCGTGGCGCGTGGACGGGGTGCAGATCGTGGAGGGCCGACGACGGGGCGACGAGCACGCTGCGTGCATTGGTAACTTTGCTGCGCTTGCCAGTCACCGTCGCCGGGGGGACCCATGAACCAGCCACCGCAGCCGCCGTCTCAGCCGCCGCAGCCCGCGCCCGGGTACGGCTACCCGCAACAGCCGCCCGTGGCTCCACCGCAGGCGGGCGTTGGGGGGCCGCAGCCCGTGCAGGGCCACGTTCCTCCGGGTCAGCCGCCGATGGGCGGCCAGCCCATGTATCCCGGCGGTGGCTGGCAGGGCGCGCCCGGCCAGATGCCCTTTCCGGGCGGCCCGATGCAGCACTCGCAGAGGGGCAGTTCGGCCGGGGCCTTCTTCCTCGGGCTGCTCGGCTCGTTCGTCGTCGCGACGCTCTACACGCTGCTCTTCGCGTTCACGCACGCCGACGCGTCACGGGCGGTGGTGAACGGCTTCTTCTTCGCCCACGCCGTGGTGAACGGTGTGGTCGTGGGCTGGCTCGTCGGCCTGGTCGGCCGTCGCCGTACGGCGGCCCACGTGTGCGGCGCCGTCGTGGCGGCCCTCGGCTCCTTCTTCGGCTTCGCCAACGCCATGCCGGTCATCATCTGGAAGGTCGCCGGGTTCGAGGCGGTCTTCGACATGCTGAAGATGAACCCGAATTACCCGCTCGAGGCATGGTGGGGGCCGGACGGCACCGGCCACTTCGTGGCGTTGCTCGGCCTCGTCGTCGCGGCCGCCGCAGCGTGGGGCGTCGCCTTCGCGGTCGGCCGCAAGCGCGGCTGACCGCCGGCGGCGGGCCGTCACACGTAGCGCGGCAGATCCTCCGTGGAGATCGTCCACTCCGCGATCGTGACGTCCTCGCCATACACGAAGTCCTTGCGGGTCGCGTAACGCGGACCCGCCGGGGTGGGATGGATGTCCGAGAGCACGGCACCCTCCCCGGTCCTCGGATCGAAGATCACATACACCGGGATACCGAGCATCGGGTAGTCACGCATCTTGCCCGACCAGTCGTTGCCCGGGTTGGAACGGGAGACGATCTCGATCGCTGCGAGAAGGCTCTGCGGGGCGAACGGCCCTTCCACTTCCATGTCCGCTTCGGCGATGACCATCACGTCCGGATGCCGGAGTACGCCCTCGTGCACATCCTCGACATCCGGCGTGCCGGTATGAGCCAGCAGGCCCTCTGGCATCACCTTCTCCAGTCGACGGCTGACCCGCGCTGCGGTCAGCTCGTGCGGTCCCCCGGGCGACATCATGTCGTGGACGATCCCTTCCTTGGTGATCTCGAGCTTGCCGGGAACGGAGTCCTGCATACGCTCCACGATGTCTCGCATCGCTTGGTACTGCAGAGCGTCATGTGCGGCGTGGTCCGGGGCGATCGTCACGGCGCTCGCTCCTTCCTCTGGGACCCTGCGACGGCTGGAGACCTCGTCGCCATGCTAGCGCCGACGGTCGCCTCACCGCGGGAACGTGAACTCCGCCCAGACGGTCTTGCGGGGGAGGGGGCCGGTCTCGACGCCCCAGGTGTCGGCGAGGGCTTGGACGATCAGCATGCCGCGGCCCGTCTCGGAATCGGCGTCCGGCGCCCGGCGTCCCCCGGTGGGGAGGCGCTCGCCCCGGGTGTCGGCCACCTCGATGCGAAGCCGGCCGTCGGCTCCGGCGGTGAGGGTGAGGCGGAAGTCGCGGCCGGGCACGCGTCCGTGGAGAGCTGCGTTGGCGGCCAGTTCGGCGACGACGTGCGCCGCCGCTTCCGACGGCAGCCCCCACGAGGCGAGGTGCGCGACGGTGAGCAGTCGTGCGAGCCGTGCCCCTCGGCGAGTGGGGGAGAGCAGCACGGAGAACTGCCGTTCGGGGTGGGTCTTCTCTCGGTTCACGTCACCGAGCGTGGTCGAGTGCATGCGTGCTGAACAGGGCTGGCGGTCGGACGGCGAGGTGTGTCCGGCTCCCCGTCCGGGCCGGTACGGGGTCGTCCGGGAGCCGGAGTCGGGCGCTCCGGTTCGTTACTTCGTTCGAGGGACTTCGGGGGCGATTCTCACCGAGAGTGCGCGTTCTGCGTCACGCTGAGGGATGTCAGAGCCCGTACGCGGCGTCCCTGTACGGATGCCGCCGGGTTCTGTACGGGGGCTGTGCCGTGACGCGCGAGCGCGGGGGCGGTTGGCCACGGCACGACGGAGGTGGGGCGTATGGACGTGGAGCACGGTCAGGGCGAAGAGCTGGACGACGAGTCGGCGGCGGTGCTGAAAGTCGTGGGCCGGCAGATCAAGTTGTGGCGCAGGGAAGCAGGGCTCACGCAGGCGGAGTTGGGTGCGGAGATCGGTTACGGCGAGGAGATGGTCTCCAGCGTCGAGCGGGGCATCCGCGCCCCGAAGCCGGAGTTCCTGGACGGAGCGGACCGCGTACTGGAGGCCGACGGCAAGCTGTCCGCGTTTCGCGGAGACGTGGCCGAGGCCCGCTACCCGAGAAAGGTCCGCGATCTGGCCAAGCTGGAGGCCGAGGCCGTGGAGATCGGTGCGTATGGGACCCACAACATCCACGGCCTGCTCCAGACCGAGGAGTACGCGAGAGCGCTGTTCGACGTGCGTCGGCCCGCCTACTCGCGCGAGGAAGTCGACCGCAACGTGGAAGCCCGCATGGCTCGACGGACGATCTTCGAGAGAGTACCGGCGCCGACACTGCTGTTCGTGCAGGAGGAAGTGACGCTGCGGCGCCCCATCGGGGGGCGTGAGGTGATGCGGGGACAGCTCGAACACCTGCTGGAAATCGGCCGTTTGCGGCACGTGGAACTGCAAGTGATGCCGACCGACCGGCAGGAGCACGCGGGAATGGCCGGGCAGCTCCAAGTGATGAAGTTTGCGGACGGCGCCTCGCTCGGCTACTTGGAGGCTCAGCTGATGACTCGCTTGGTCTCGCGGCCCAAGGACGTCCAGGTGATGGAACTCCGGTGTGGCATCATCCGCGCGCAGGCTCTCAGTCCGCGGGAGTCGCTGGCGTTCATCGAAAAGCTACTGGGGGAGACATGACACGAAGGTTGGTTAGTGACGACGCTGCTCTGAACTGGTTCAAGAGCAGCTACAGCGCAAGCGACAGCAACGACTGCGTCGAGGTCGCCGCCGTCACGCCCATGGTCCGGGTGCGGGACTCCAAGCGGAGGGGAGGGCCACAGCTCGCCGTAGGCGAAGCCGCGTGGCGGGGGTTCGTCGCGTACGTGACGGGTGAAGGGGCGCGCCCGTAGAACGCGCGGTTTCGCCGGGAATGTCGGTTCGCCCCGCGCGAGCGGACCCGCGCTACGCGGGTTGACTGTCACGGGATGGACTTGTCATGTTCACATGATCTCCCGATCTGGCGGGGACACTGCTCTCACCGAGACGTCGATGGGAGAGGACAGCCCCACATGCCCGCCCCACACTTCACTCGCCGCCGCAAGGCGGTCATGCTCGCCGCCGCCGGTGCGCTGCTCGCCGGGATGACCGCGCAGAGCGCGGCCACCGCCGCGCCCGCCCCCACCCCCGGAGCACCGGCGGCCGACTACTACCAGGACGCGCTGGGCAAGGAGGGCGACGCCCTCAAGTCCGCGCTGCACACCATCATCAGCGACCAGCAGGTCCTCAGCTACGACGACGTGTGGGACGCGCTCCAGGTCACCGACGCCGCGCCGTCCGACTCCGGCAGCGTCGTCCTGCTCTACAGCGGCCAGACCCGCAGCGGCTCCCAGCATGGCGGAGACCAGGACGACTGGAACCGTGAGCACGTCTGGGCCAAGTCGCACGGCGACTTCGGCACCAGCCCGGGCCCGGGCACGGACATCCACCACCTGCGTCCCACCGACGTGTCGGTGAACGGCGCCCGGGGCAACAAGGACTTCGACAACGGCGGTTCGCCCGTCGACGAGGCGCCGGACAGCTCCACGGACTCCGACTCCTTCGAGCCGCGCGACGCGGTCAAGGGCGACGTGGCCCGCATGATCTTCTACATGGCCACCCGCTACGAGGGCTCGGACGGCCCGGATCTGGAGCTCAACGACCAGGTCGACAACGGCTCCGCGCCCTACATGGGCCGCCTGTCTGTGCTGAAGCAGTGGCACGCCCAGGACCCCGTGGACTCCTTCGAGGAGAACCGCAACCAGGCGATATTCGACCAGTTCCAGGGCAACCGGAACCCGTTCATCGACCACCCGGAGTGGGTCGAGTCCATCTGGTGACGCCGCGCCGTTCGTGCTCCGGTGCCGTCGCGAGGGCGGTACCGGAGCACGAGCCGTGTCCGCTCAGCCGGTGACCAGCGCCCGCAGGTCGATCTCGACGGGGAACGGCCTCTCCGTCACCAGCTTGCCCGTGTGCACCGGACGCTCCGGAGCGGGCACGTACATGCCCATGTCGTGGTGGAACCAGAGCTCGTGGACGACGGGGAAGTCGTCGTCCCCCCGCTCGACCCGCCAGAAGTACGGCACTCGTGCGTCCGCGAACATCGCCGGTTTCCGCACGCGGTCCTCCCGGCGGGAGCCGGGCGAGACGACCTCCAGCACGACGGTCGCCTTCTCCACCGGAATGCACTCCAGGGCGAAGACGTCGAGATCCCGCTCGTCGTAGACGAGCACATCCGGCTTCGGCGGGTTGAAGTCGTCCACCAGCACGCACTGCTCGGAAGCCACCGCGTACGGCGTCCGGCGTGCGCTCTCCAGCGCGAAGTAGAGGCGATCGCGCACGCGGTTGTGCCAGACGTTCGTCATCCCGCGTACCACGATCGCTCCGTCCACCAGCTCCCAGTCGAACGGGAGATCCAGGTCCTTCACCTGGTCGTACGTCCACCCGGCGGGGGGCGGGTACATCCACGTGTCCGGGGTGGCCTGGTCCAGCCGGTCCCTGGTCATCGGTACTCCCATACGTCCGAGCGTGGAGGAGAGCGTGGCGTGCGGTCCCATATATGACCGTACCTTCGCCCGAAGGGAGGGCGGGCCGCCACGCCGTTGACGGCGCGGCGGCCGGAACCGGGACGGTGTCAGAACGGGCGGTCGCCGGCGATGGCGACGCGTTCGGCGAGGCGGCGGTGCGGGAAGTAGTCGTCGACCGCGTAGTGCTGGGTGGACCGGTTGTCCCAGAACGCGACGTCGCCCGGCTGCCAGCGGAACCGCACCTGGTACTCCGGCACGTGCGCCTGCCGCACGAGGTACGCCAGCAGCCGGTCGCTGTCCTCCCGCGGCATGCCGGTGAGGTGCGTGGTGAAGGAGGTGTTGACGAACAGCATCCTCCGTCCGGTCTCGGGATGGGTGCGCACCACCGGGTGCTCGACGGGCGGGAACGCGTCCTGGAGCGGGGCGAGGCGTTCCGGTCCGTAGAAGCGGGCGAAGCCCGGGAGGAAGTCGTGCACGGCCGTCGCGCCGTCGATGCGCGCCTTCACCTCGTCCGGAAGGTTGTCGTACGCGGCGGCCATGTCGGCCCACATCGTGTCGCCGCCGACCGGGGGCACCTCGCGGAGCTGGAGGACGGCGCCCAGCGCGGGCCGTTCGCGGAAGGTGACGTCGGCGTGCCAGACGTTCTCGAAGGTGGGGACGGCGCTGTCGCCCTTGTCGAAGCGGACCACCTCGTCGGAGGAGCCGCGGGCGAGCAGCGGGTTGGTCTCCAGCTCCCCCCAGTGGCGGGCGAACGCGGCCTGCTGCCCGGGGGTGAGGTGGGCGCCGCGGAAGAACAACACCTTCCACTCCAGCAGCGCACGGTTCAGCTCCTCGCGCAGGGCGGGGACCAGGGGGCGGGTCAGGTCCACGTCGCGTATCTCGGCGCCGATCAGGCGGCCCTGCGGGACGAGGGTGAACAGCTCGTACGGGCGGTCCTGCCACCCGTCGGGCACGCGGCGCAGGGTGCGCCGGCCCTCGTACATGCCGTCGGCGGGCACGCGGGCCTCGCGCAGGGCGGGGGCGGCGGGAGTGGTCGAAGGGGTGGTGGATGCGGTGACGGTCACGGTCGGTTCTCCTCCAGAAACGGTGCGGAGCGGATCACGGGCGCGCGTGCGCTGGGGTCGCCCTCGCACCGCGCCGGACGGGCGCGGAGATCAGAAGAAAGGACGCGGTGACGCGTGGCTCGACCGGCCGTGGACGGCCGGACGGTGGCGCCGCGGCGGGCGGTGCGGGGCGGCTTCGGGTGGCCGCCGTGCTATCGGCCGGAGCGCTCGCACCCGTCGCGCTCGGGGATGCGGAGAGCTCCCGTGGCGCCGGACGTGTGCGTGAAGGTCATGCAGTGCATGGTAGCGCCGTGCCCTGCGGGGAAGGGGCGCGGGGGCGGGCCGCCCCCGGCAGGGGCATGCTTGGAAAGGGCAGGGAGGCTGCCGTTCCCACACGGGCGATGCGGGCTTTGCGTGCGACGCGGGAACGCGGGACGCCCGCGCGGGCAAAGGCAGGAGCCCCCCGCCCGGAGAGGGCGGGGGGCTCCTTGGGTACTGCGAAACAGGGCGATCAGCCGGCGACGACGTTCTCCGCCTGCGGGCCCTTCGGGCCCTGGGTGACGTCGAAGGTCACGGCCTGGTTCTCCTCGAGGGAGCGGAAGCCCGTGGCGTTGATCGCGGAGTAGTGGACGAAGACATCGGGACCGCCGCCGTCCTGGGCGATGAAGCCGAAGCCCTTTTCAGCGTTGAACCACTTGACGGTTCCGGTAGCCATAAGCCCTCCTTGGGCCTATAAGGGTCGCCCTGTTCCAGAACCTCGAGAAGCCTGAAAACGACGAGAGCCCGCGGTCACATGCTCCGCAGGCTCTGGTACTGCAAGGGAAACCTAACTGCAACTTGCCTGGAGCCTAGCACGCTGCCGGTCCCCCGGGGAAGTGACTTCTGCCGCGTTCACCCGAGCAGGTCCGCCGGGGGTGCGTCACGGCGTCCGTGCAGGTCGACGCCCGGCCCGGCGGGCGACGGCGGGAGGGGTGACGGAGCGCCGTCGGGCCGGGCGTACCCTCCGGAGGGTGACAGCACAGCCGACGTCCCGCCCGCGCGTGGGGCACATCCAGTTCCTCAACTGCCTGCCGCTCTATTGGGGGCTGGCCCGGACGGGCACGCTGCTGGATCTCGAGCTCACCAAGGACACCCCCGAAAAGCTGAGCGAACAGCTGGTGAACGGGGATCTCGATATCGGCCCGGTCACCCTGGTGGAATTCCTCCGCAATGCGGAGGACCTCGTCGCCCTCCCGGATATCGCCGTGGGGTGCGACGGCAGCGTCATGTCCTGCGAGATCGTCTCGCGGGTCCCGCTCGAGGAGCTGGACGGCCGGCCGGTCGCCCTCGGCTCCACGTCGCGGACGTCCGTACGGCTGGCGCAGCTGCTGCTCGCCGAGCGGTACGGGGTGCGGCCGGAGTACTTCACCTGCCCGCCCGACCTCCCGGCGATGCTGCGGGAGGCGGACGCGGCCGTCGTGATCGGCGATGTCGGCCTGCGTGCCTTCCTCCGCGCGATGCCCGAACCGGAGCTGGACGTGCACGACCTCGGCACGCTGTGGAAGGACTGGACCGGGCTGCCGTTCGTGTTCGCCCTGTGGGCCGTGCGGCGCGACTACCTGGCCCGCGAACCGGAGATCGTGCACGCCGTGCACGAGGCGTTCCTCGCCTCGCGCGACCTGTCGCTGGAGGAGGTCGGCAAGGTCGCCGAACAGGCCGCGCGCTGGGAGCCGTTCGACGCCCCGGTGCTGGAACGCTACTTCACCACCCTCGACTTCCGGCTGGGTGCCGAACAGCTCGCCGGAATTGCCGAGTTCGCCCGCCGCACCGGAGACACGAACGGGTTCCCCACCGACGTACGGGTGGATCTGCTGACCCGGTGAAGCCCGGGCGCCGACGGCCCGGCGCACCGTAGCCTGGGAGCCGCCGGCCGGTGTGCCGGGAGCGCAGGGGGACAGGGGGCCCGCGATGCAGCCGTTGGAGACCGACGACCCGCGGACGATCGGCGCGTACCGGATGCTGCGCCGGATCGGGTCCGGCGGCATGGGCCGCGTGTACCTCGGCCGCAGCCCCGGCGGCCGTACGGTCGCCGTCAAGGTCGTCCACCCGCACTTCGCCGCCGACCCCGAGTTCCGTGTCCGCTTCCGCCGCGAGGTGGCCTCCGCCCGGCGCGTGGGGGACACGTGGACGGCGCCCGTGCTGGACGCGGACCCGGACGCCCCGGTGCCCTGGGTGGCCACCGGATACGTCGCCGGACCCTCCCTCCAGCAGGCGGTGACCGCACACGGCACGCTGCCGGAGACCGCCGTGCGGGCGCTGGGCGCCGGGCTGGCGGAGGCGCTCGGCGCGGTACACGCCCTGGGGCTGGTGCACCGGGACGTGAAGCCGTCGAACGTGCTGCTCACTCTGGACGGACCGCGGCTCATCGACTTCGGCATCGCACGGGCCACCGACGGCACCTCCGCGCTGACCTCGACGGGCGCCTCCATCGGCTCGCCCGGCTACATGGCGCCCGAGCAGGTACTCGGACGCGGCGGCGTCGGACCGGCCTCGGACGTGTTCTCGCTGGGCGCGGTCCTGGCGTACGCGGCGACGGGCAGCGCGCCGTTCCCCGGGGACAGTTCGGCGGCGCTGCTCTACCACGTGGTGCACGAGGACCCGGATCTCGACGGACTGCCGGACGGGGCGCTGCGGCAGCTGATCGCCGCGTGTCTGGCGAAGGCGCCCGCGGACCGGCCGGAGCCGGCGGCGGTGGCCCGTGCGCTCGCGGGCGAGAAGGGTGCCGCCGCGCTCACGGCCGCCGGGTGGCTTCCCGCCCCGCTGATGGAGGCCGCCTCCCGGAGCGCCGTCGCCCTCCTCGACCTGGATGCGGAACCTGGCGAACCGGTCGCGGCGGCCCCCACGGACGCGCCCCGCGCACCCGCCGCACCCGGGAGCCGCGGGGATCACGGCGACCCGGACGGCCCGGCCTCCGGCCTGGTGCCGTTCACCGACCCCGCCGCCTCCGGCGCGGCGGGGTCGGTAGCCGAGGGGGCGAACTCGTCGGGGTCGTCGGGCGACCCCGACGGGACGGCCCCGTGGGGACCACCCGGCCCGCCGCACCCCGCGCGTGCGCCGTCGGTACCGGACGAGGCGCGAGGCAGCCGCCCCGGAACGGCGGCACGGGCCGCGACCGGTGCCGGGGCGCCGGAGGGCGGCGGCGCAGGCGGGCCGGGCGTGTTCGGGCCGCCCGACCCCTCGTACGGCGGCGGGCTGCCCGCGCCCGCCCCCGCCCCCGAACGGGGCCGTCGCGGGGTGTCCGTGTCGGCGGGGGCGAAGCGTGACGCGCGGCAGGTCAGCTGCACGCTGGTGCTCTCCGTCGCGGGCGTGCTGGCCGCCGCACTGCTCTCGCTGGGCCTCGTCCTCGACCTGATGCCCGGTGGCGGGAGCGACCAGACGGCCGGGGACCACGACAACCCGCCCGCGGCCGGTGAGCCGAAGCCGTCCCGCGAGCCCGACGCGTCCGGCGAACCCGGCGACGGCGAGGAGACGCCGCAGGCCGTGCCCGAGGCGTTCGTCGGGACCTGGACCGGGAACCTCACCACCGACGACGGGCTGCCCGCCGGCACGATGACGCTGACCATCACGCCCGGGAAGACCGGCGACGAGATCGCCACCGGCGAGGTCGAGGTGGACCTCGCGGGCGTGACCTGCCCCGGGGCCTGGACGCTGAAGGACGTGACCGGAGGCGGCGACGCACTCGTCGTGATCGGCTCCTCGCCCGGCGGCGGGGTGCTGTGCTCCGACGGCAGCGAGAAGGAGACGTTCCGGCTCCGCGCCGACGGGCGGCTGCGCTACGAGTCGCACGACGAGGCGGGCGGCAACGCGGCCGGGACGCTGGAGGAGCGCCGCTGACGGCCCGGGGGCGGCCTCGGGGCGGCCCCGGGGAGGCCGGGAGCGCTGACGTACGCTGGAGCGGCCGTATCCGCGTGAGGTGAAGGGATGCCCCGGTGCCCGAGAACGCCGACCTCCAGTCCGTACTCGACCGCGCCGCCGAGGGCGGTCGCGTCACGCCCGAGGAGGCGCTCGACCTCTACCGGCACGCCCCGCTGCACGCGCTCGGGCAGGCCGCCGACGCGGTGCGCCGCCGCCGGTACGCGGGTACGGAGCACATCGCCACGTACATCATCGAGCGGAACATCAACTACACCAACGCCTGCGTGACGGCGTGCAAGTTCTGCGCGTTCTACGCCGCGCCGAAGAGTGACAAGGTGTGGACCCGCGACCTCGACGACATCCTGCGGCGCTGCGCCGAGACCGTCGAGCTGGGCGGCACGCAGATCATGTTCCAGGGCGGCCACCACCCGGACTACGGCGTGGAGTACTACGAGAAGCACTTCGCCGCCATCAAGGAGGCGTTCCCGCAGCTCGTCATCCACTCGCTCGGCGCGTCCGAGGTGGAGCACATGGCCCGCATCTCCGGCGTGACGCCCGAGGAGGCCATCCGCCGCATCCACGAGGCGGGTCTGGACTCGTTCGCGGGTGCGGGCGCGGAGCTGCTGCCGGAGCGGCCGCGGAAGGCGATCGCGCCGTTGAAGGAGTCCGGCGAACGCTGGCTGGAGATCATGGAGATCGCGCACGGCCTCGGCGTCGAGTCCACCTCCACCATGCTGATGGGCACGGGCGAGACGAACGCGGAGCGGATCGAGCACCTGCGCATGATCCGCGACGTGCAGGACCGCACCGGCGGCTTCCGCGCGTTCATCCCGTACACCTACCAGCCGGAGAACAACACGCTGAAGGGGCAGACGCAGGCCACCCTCTTCGAGTACCTGCGGCTCATCGCCCTCGCGCGGATCTTCCTCGACAACGTCGCCCACATCCAGGGCTCCTGGCTGACCACTGGCAAGGACGTCGGCCAGCTCACCCTGCACTACGGCGCCGACGACCTCGGCTCGGTGATGCTGGAGGAGAACGTCGTCTCCTCGGCCGGCGCCAAGCACCGCTCCAACCTGCACGAGATCATCGGTCTCATCCGCGGGGCCGGGCGCGTACCGGCGCAGCGCGCCACGACCTACGAGCACCTGCGCGTGCACGACGACCCGGCGCACGACCCGGTCGACGACAAGGTCGTGTCGCACCTCTCCTCCACTGCGATCGCGGGCGGCAGCGCGCACCCCGAGCTGACGCTCGTGCAGGCCGACTGAGCGCCGGTCCGCCGTTGCTCACGCTGCACTCCGCGGACCTCGTCGTGCCCGGCGCGGGCACGGAGCCGATCGCGGACGGGGCCGTCGCCGTCGAGGGCGGGACGGTCGCGGCCGTCGGGCCGTACGACGAGGTGTCCGCCGCGTACCCGGGGGCGCGTACCCGGCGCTGGGCGGGCGTGCTCACGCCGGGGCTCGTGCACCGGGGCGCGGGCCCGCTGCTGGGCCGCGCCTACCACCCCGATCCGCGCGAGGCGGACGAACTGGGCACCGAGCCGCTGACCGGCGCCGCCCTCGACGCCCTCGCCATGGACGACGCCCGCTGGGGCGGCAGTGCCCGGCGCGGGCTGCAACGCCTGCTGCGGCACGGCGTGACGGCGGTGGCCGGGCCGTTCCCGCGCCCCGCGGTCCGTACGGCGGTCGCCCGCGCGGGCCTGGCCACGGTCGCCGGCGGCAACCCGGACGCGCCGGTTCCGCCGCTGGACCCGCTCGACCCTCCGGCCGGCACCGATCCGCAGCGCGCCTTCGCGGGTGCGCTCGTCCCCGGCGCAGGCGCCGACCTCGCCGCATTCGCCGTCCCGGACCTCGCCGCCCTCGCCGCGACGGGCGCCGCCGCCTGCCGCGCCACCGTCCTCGCAGGCCGCCTGGCCTACCGCGGCCGCTGACCGTCAACGGCGTGGCGGCCGTGCCTCACTTCGGGTGACGGTAACGTCGTTCCCAGGACACCGGCACGTTTCCCGTTCACTCTGGCGCGCATGGGAGCAACGATGACCGCCGACCGGCTCGCCCGGGCCACACCGGACAACTGGATGTTCCCGCCCGACGGCGGCTGGACCTACGACCAGGTCAAGGACCTCGAGCTGCCGTACGACTGGGAGCTGGTGGACGGAGCGATCGTGGTTCGGGGCATGACCCATTTCTGGCACGACCAGGTGCGCGACGGGCTGCTCGTCGCGCTGCGCCAGGCCAGGCCGCAGGCGTTCGGCGTCAATGTCGAGCGCTGTGTGCTGGTCGACGAGCATGCGGTGATCAAGCCTGACCTCGTCGTCTATGAGCGGACCGGCCTCGATCTTCTCTCTCTCGAGTGCCTGCCTGCCAGTGCGGTGAGACTCGCGGTGGAGGTGGTCTCCCCCGGCTCTCGCGGCGACGACCGCTTCCGTAAACCGGGGCTGCTTGCGGAACGGGGTGTTCCGCACTACTGGCGCATCGAGCGATCCGTGGGCGACGCACCCGTCGTGCACGAGTTCTGGCGCCACCACGAGATGCGGACCTTTGCCCCTTCCCCGAACCGGCCGGTTCACGAGGGAAAGCTGACGACGGACGTTCCGTTTCCCGTGGACATCGATCTCCTGACGTTGCTCGAGTCCTGACGGCCGGGTGTCCGCGAGCCCCCGCCGCCCGTCCGTCGAGGGCGCGGTGAACAATGGGGGCGTGACTCGCGCATCCCTGGAGAAGCAGCCGCACGAAGTCGCCGCGATGTTCGACGACGTCGCCGCGCGCTACGACCTGACCAACGACGTGCTGTCCCTGGGGCAGACCCGGCTGTGGCGGCGTGCCGTCGCCCGTGCCGTGGACGCGCAGCCGGGCGACCGGGTGCTCGACCTGGCCGCCGGTACGGGCACCTCGTCGCTGCCGTTCGCCGACGCGGGCGCGTACACCGTGCCGTGCGACTTCTCGACGGGGATGCTCGGCGAGGGACGGCGACGGCACCCCTGGATGCCGTTCACCGCGGGGGACGCGACGAGACTGCCGTTCCGGGACGGCGCCTTCGACGCCGTCACCATCTCCTTCGGGCTGCGGAACGTGCAGGACACGGACGCCGCGCTGCGCGAGATGCTGCGCGTGACCCGGCCCGGCGGCAAGGTCGTGATCTGCGAGTTCAGCCATCCGACGTGGGCGCCGTTCCGCACGGTCTACACCGAGTACCTGATGCGTGCGCTGCCCCCGGTCGCCGAGGCGGTCTCCAGCAACCCGGACGCCTACGTGTACCTGGCCGAGTCGATCCGCTCCTGGCCGGACCAGCCGGGTCTGGCCGCCCGGCTCCAGGGCGCGGGCTGGAAGCGGGTCGCCTGGCGCAACCTCTCCGGCGGGATCGTCGCGCTGCACCGCGGGTTCCGCACCGAGACCGGCTGACCGCGCAGGCCCCTGCCTCCTGCTCCCGGCCCGCCGCTCGCGGCCCGAGGGCGCGTACCCGCCCAGGGCGGAGCGGGAGCGCCTCCTAGACTGGTCGCGATCCGCGCCCGGCACGCATGGCCGGCCCAACGCGCGGCCAACCGAACTCGCGGGAGACCGTCGTGACCGAGCCCCTGACGAAGGCCGCGCCAGCGCAGGCCCCTTCCGAGCACCGTGCCGACGTGATCGTGGTGGGTGCCGGACCGGCCGGTTCCGCCACCGCCTACCACCTGGCCCGCAGCGGTCTCGACGTCCTCCTCCTGGAGAAGACCGCCTTCCCGCGCGAGAAGGTGTGCGGCGACGGGCTGACGCCGCGCGCGACCAAACAGCTCGTCGCGATGGGCATCGACATCTCCGAGGAGGCCGGCTGGCTGCGCAACAAGGGGCTGCGCATCATCGGCGGCGGCCAGCGCCTCCAGCTCGACTGGCCCGAGCTGGCCAGCTACCCGGACTACGGACTGGTCCGCAAGCGCGACGACTTCGACGACCAGCTCGCCCGCCAGGCCCAGAAGGCCGGCGCCCGGCTGTACGAGCGGTGCAACGTGGGCGAGCCGATCCTCGACTCCCGCACCGGCCGCATCACCGGCGTGCACGCCAAGCTGGGCGAGGAGAAGAAGCCGGTCACCTTCCACGCCCCGATCGTGGTCGCCGCGGACGGCAATTCCACGCGCCTGTCGCTGAAGATGGGCCTGCACCGCCGCGAGGACCGTCCGATGGGCGTCGCCGTGCGCACGTACTTCACCTCGCCCCGCCACGACGACGACTACCTGGAGTCGTGGCTGGAGCTGTGGGACCGGCGCGGCGAACAGGACCGGCTGCTGCCCGGCTACGGCTGGATCTTCGGCATGGGCGACGGCACCTCCAACGTGGGCCTCGGCGTGCTCAACACCTCGGAGTCCTTCCAGGACCTGGACTGGCGTGAGGTGCTCAAGGCCTGGTGCGCGTCGATGCCCCAGGAGTGGGGCTACACCCCGGAGAACATGACCGGCCCCATCCGCGGCGCCGCGCTGCCGATGGCGTTCAACCGGCAGCCGCACTACACCAGGGGCCTGCTGCTCGTCGGCGACGCCGGCGGCCTGGTGAACCCGTTCAACGGCGAGGGCATCGCCTACGCCATGGAGTCCGGCGCGATCGCCGCCGAGGTCATCGTGCAGGCGCAGGCACGGGCCACGGGACGGCAGCGGGAGCTGGCGCTGCGGTCGTACCCGAAGGTGCTCAAGGACACCTACGGCGGCTACTACACGCTGGGCCGCGCCTTCGTGAAGCTCATCGGCAACCCGAAGGTCATGAAGCTGGCCACCGAACGCGGCCTGAGCCACCCGCTGCTGATGCGCTTCACCCTCAAGATGCTGGCCAACCTCACCGACCCCAACGGCGGCGACGCCATGGACCGCATCATCAACGGCCTCTCCAAGGTCGCGCCGAAGGCGTGACGGCCACCCGTACCCGGCCGGGCACGGCTCAGGGGCCGATCGTCCGGCGGTGCAGGAGCGTCGAGTAGACGACGTTCGTGGTGAGGGAGCCGAGCCGGGCCAGTGCGTCGACGACGTCCTCGAGATGCTGCATGTCGCGGGTCGCCAGCCGGATGACGTAGCACTCCTCGCCGGTGACCCGGTCGCACTGCAGGATCTCGGGACGGTCGGCGATCAGCCGGCGCAGCGGCTGATGCGCCGTGCCCGGGTACTTCAGGCGGACGACCGCCTGCACGCCCCGCCCGACACGGGCCGGATCGACCACGGCGTGGTAGCCGGTGATCACCCCCAGGCTCTCGAGCCGCCTCACCCGCTCGGTGACCGCGGACGGGCTGAGCGCGACCCGGCGGGCGAGTTCGGCGTACGAGATGCGGGCGTCGTTCTGCAGCTCGGCGAGGACGGCCCAGTCCTGGTCGTCCAGGGATGCCGTGGATCGGTCGGCCATCGTGGCAACCTACCGCCCGATCCACGGCGATCCGGGCTCGGGGCGGCAGGTTTCCGCTGGGAGGCGGGGGTGCGCGGATCGTAGCCTCGGGGTCGTTCCAGCCCGGCGCCCACTCGACAAGGAGTCGACCATGGCCGTTCGACGCCGCGTGCCCTTCGTCCTCGTGGACGTCTTCACCGACCGTCCGCTCGACGGCAATCCGCTCGCCCTCCTCCCCGACGCCGACGGCATCCCCGAGGCGCTGCTGCCGCGCATCGCGCGGGAGTTCAACCAGGCGGAGACGACGTTCCTGCTGCGGCCGACCGTGCCGGGGGCGGACCACCGGCTGCGTTCCTTCACGCCCGAGGGCACCGAGGTCTTCGGCGCCGGCCACAACGCGCTCGGCGCGTGGTGGTGGCTGGCGGCCTGCACGGACCGGCTGCACGGTCGCGGGGGAGGCCCCGGCGCGGCGGGCCGTCGTCACCAGCAGCTCGGGGAGGAGGTCCTGCCCGTCACCGTGGGCACGGACGCCGACGGCCGGAGCGAGGTCACGATGCGGCAGCAGGCGCCCCGCTTCGGCGCCGAGCCCGCCCGCCCGGCCGAACTCGCGGGCGCACTGGGTGTGGACCCGTCCCAGCTGGGGGCGGGCTCCGGGCTGCCCGTCGCGCAGGTGGTGTTCACCGGGGCGGCCCACCTGATGGTGGGGCTGCGGGACCGTGCCGCGGTCGACGCCGCCCGGCCGGACGCCGCCCGCCTGCGGGCCGTGCTGCCCGGACTCGGCGGCGAGGGCGTCTACCTCTACGCCCTCGACCCCCGGGAGGCGGACGCCGACGCGCACGCCCGGTTCTTCAACCCGGTCGCGGGCATCACCGAGGATCCGGCCACGGGAACGGCGGCCGGGCCGCTGGCCTGTCTGCTGCGGCGCCACGGGCTGCTGCGCACAGACGGGGCGGTCGTCGCCCAGGGGCACGCGCTCGGCCGTCCTTCGCGGCTGCGTCTCGACTTCGACGGCGACACCCCGCAGCTCACCGGTCGTGCCGCCCTCGCCGCCTCCGGCGAGCTCACGCTTCCGGAGTGAGCGCACCGCGAGGGAGAGAACGAGAGAAGGGGCCCCACCGCGAGCGCAGTGTCACGGTGGGGCCCCTTCCGCAGGGTGCCCGATGGCCGGGAGGCCGCGGGGGCGGGTGCCGGAGCCCGCGGGGCGCGGTCAGAGCACGCGGGTCGCGCCGTCCGGCGGCCAGTCGGAGACGTTCTGCACGACGACGCCCTTCTCCGGGTTCGCCGCGTCGATGTACTGCCCGCCGCCGACGTACACGGCGACGTGGTGGGCGCTGCCCGCGCCACCCCAGTACAGGATGTCGCCCGGCTGGAGGGCGCTCACCGACACCTGGGTGCCGGCGCTGGACTGGGACTGCGAGACGCGCGGCAGGCTGACGCCGATCTGCCCGAACGCGGTCTGCACCAGGCCGGAGCAGTCGTACGAGCTGGGGCCGGACGCGCCCATCACGTACGCCTTGCCGACCTGCCCGCGCAGGAAGGAGACCAGCTCCCCGACGGTGCCGGAGGCCGGAGCCGCGGCAAGAGCGGTGCGTTCGGACGAGCGGGAGGCACGCTCCTCGGCGGCCTGGGCGGCGGCCGCGCGGCGGGCCTCCTCGGCCCGGCGGCGCTCCTCGGCCTTCGCCTTCTTCTCCGCCTCGTCGGCGGCGTGTTCGGCCGCCTTCTTCGCGGCGGCCTGCTGTGCGGCTTCCAGCTCGTACTGGGCGGCGGACATCTCCAGGGACGTCGCGGTCCGCTCGCTCGTCGTGGCGATGTCGCCGGTGATGACGGGGAGCTGGGCGGTGGTGGTGCCGGCGGCCGAGTCTGCCGCCTCCTCGCCGACGGCGGAGGCGGAGCCCGCGGTCAGGGCGAGGGTGCCGAGGACGCCACCGGCCACACCGGCGCGCACGGCCAGGTTTCTGGCGCGCGACCGGGGCTTCCGGTGGCTGGGTATGTGAGCGTTCGAGGCCATGGCGCCAGTGGAGCAGGGCCGCCGGGTTGCCTTCAAATGCGGTGGGATGCGCCACACTCGCCTTCTTCGGGGCCTGTTGGGCACCTTCCGTCGCTTGCGGGGCGGTGTCCCGGGGCGCCGGATTCGCTCCAATAGCCGTCTCTGTCCTGCGAGTTGGTGGTCGCGGAGGAGCTGCCGCCGGTGCATATCACGCGCCCGTAACGAGGCGCAAAGGTGGCAGTCCCTGTCGGATGCGGGGCGTGGCGCACTTCACGTGCGAGAGGTGAACTACTCCCGCCAAACGGACAATTAGCAGGCAAGGCTGCCGATTCCGCCCCAAGTCGCCGCTGGGTCGCCCGGCGGAACCCGTGCGCTCCTATACTGGGAACCGGCGCCGCCTGTGCGCCGGACCTCCAGACCGGGCGCTCACGCCGCCCGGCCCCGCGGGGGCGAAGGTGACCGCTGTCGTCACAGGACGGCAGGACATGTCGCGTCGCAGCCCGTACGTCCTCACGGGTGACCGCGCCGCTTCGCGTGAGGAACGGCGTCGGGCATCCGGAAGAGACGGATCATGACGGAGCACCGACGACTGAAGCAGCGCGTGCGCGCCCGCATGGCGCGCACCGGCGAGTCGTACACCACCGCCCGCCGGCATGTGCTGGCCCAGTCCGCACGGCACGAGGCCCCGGCACCGCCCCCCGGGCTGGTGTACGACCGGTTCGGCACCGACCAGCACCACGACGCGTCCCTGGTCCGCAACGCCCTCGGCGCCGGGGCGCCGGACGAGGCGGTCGTCGCGGGGCTGGCCGGCGGCATCGGCTTCATGTACTTCGTGTTCGCGTACGAGGGCACCCCGCCGCTCCTCACCCTCGTCGCCCAGCACCACCCGGAGCCGTGGGCGCCCGCCGCGCTGACCCGGCTCGGCGTTCCCTTCACCGAGGAGCACTCCGCCCGGCCGCGCTGGGACCGGGTGCGGGCCGCGCTGGACGCCGGGTATCCGGTGCTGTGCACCGTGGACCGGTCGCGCCTGCCGTGGCACGGGCTGGAGCCGGGTCCCGGCGCGGACCCGTACACGGTCGCCGTGGCCGGGTACGACGGCGACACCCTCTACGTCGACGACGAGTCGGCGGCACCGCACCGCATCGGCACGGAGGAGTTCGGCGCGGCCTGGTCCGCGCACCGCAAGGGCCGGCACGCCATGCTCGTGCCCACCGGACCGCCCGCGGGCGTGCCCGACGTGGACGGCGCGCTCGCCACGACCGCCGCGCACCTGACCGGGCCGGTGCTGGGCAACCGCTTCGACGTCAACTTCGGCCTGTCCGGCATGGCGAGGCTCGCGGCACAGCTCCGCGACAGCCGCACGAAGACGGGCTGGGAGCGCCGGTTCGGCTCTCCGGTGCCGTTCTTCCACGGCATGCGCCGGCTGTACGAGTGCCTGGAGGTCGAGTACACCGCGCCGGGTGCGACGCGTCCGCTGTACGCCGACTTCCTGGCCGGGCAGGGCCGTTCCGAGGCCGCGGAGCTGGTCGCGGAGTCGGGGCGCGGCTGGGAACGGCTGGCGGCGCTGGCCGCACGGACGGCTGCGGGTCTGGGGGAGTACACCGAGCTGTGCGAGCGGCGGATGGCGCTGCTCATGGCGGGCGGAGACGCCGCCGGGGAGGAGATCCGCGCGCTGGGCGCGGAGGCCGAGCGCCTTGCGGCCGGGTCCGAGGTGCCCGGCCGGGAGGAGCGCAGGGCGTTGTTCGACGAGATGGCGGCGCTCGTGGAGGAGTGCGCGGATCGGGAACGGCGGGCCGTGGCCGCGTTCTGACGTCCGCGGGAACGCGACGGGTCGCCCCCCCGCCGTGCGGGAGGGCGACCCGTCGCCGCGGTGTCACCGCCCGGCCGGAAGATGCCGGCCACGCCGATCGTGCGGCCCTAGGGGGCCGGTCGGGGACGGGAGCGAACCACCGGTGACGGGCCCGTTACCGAGGGGTCCGGTCCTGCCCCTGTCGACGACCGGCAACGCAGCGGATGCGCGCCCCGGGCTTGTGCCGGTTTTCACGACCGCGCGTCGGTGCCGCACGGCGGTCCGCGGAGTGCGGGTCGCGTGCGGCCGGAGTCGTGTAGCAGCCATCGATGTCCCGCGCGAATTTGCTTTCGCATTATCGTGGTGTTAAGGGAACCCTAAGCTCAGCAGGTCGGAATCCGGTCGAGGCTCACGAAACGTGAACAGTCGGAAGCTTCGCGTATGAAGATCGTTCCACTCGCGGTTCCATGATCACTGGTCAGGTGGTGAAGATCACAAAGTAGCTTGTGTACCCCGTGTCGCAGATCACAGAGCGGCGGGCATAGGATGCCTCCCACTAGGGCTTGTGAACTGCCTCACATAGAAGTGATCTTCGACTGTGGGGGCGACCGAAAGGAGCGAGGAGCGGTGAACGCGTACGCGCCCATCCTTGTGCTAGCGGGCCTGGGAGCGGCCTTTGCGATCTTCTCCGTGGTCATGGCCTCGATCATCGGTCCCAAGCGCTACAACCGGGCCAAGCTCGAGGCGTACGAGTGCGGGATCGAGCCGACTCCGCAGGCGGCGGGCGGCGGACGCTTCCCGATCAAGTACTACCTGACGGCGATGCTGTTCATCGTCTTCGACATCGAAATCGTCTTCCTCTACCCCTGGGCGGTCTCCTTCGACGCCCTGGGGATTTTCGGGCTCGTGGAGATGCTGCTCTTCGTGCTGACGGTCTTCGTCGCCTACGCCTACGTGTGGCGTCGTGGCGGCCTGGAATGGGACTAGGGGCATAGGTAAATGGGACTCGAAGAGAAACTGCCGAGCGGCTTCCTGCTCTCCACCGTCGAGCAGGCCGCCGGGTGGGTCCGCAAGTCGTCGATGTTCCCGGCGACGTTCGGACTCGCCTGCTGCGCCATCGAGATGATGACGACGGGTGCGGGCCGCTACGACCTCGCCCGGTTCGGCATGGAGGTCTTCCGCGGCTCACCGCGCCAGGCGGACCTCATGATCGTGGCCGGACGGGTCAGCCAGAAGATGGCCCCGGTGCTGCGGCAGGTGTACGACCAGATGCCCAACCCCAAGTGGGTCATCTCCATGGGCGTCTGCGCCTCCTCCGGCGGCATGTTCAACAACTACGCGATCGTGCAGGGCGTGGACCACGTCGTCCCGGTCGACATCTACCTGCCCGGCTGCCCGCCGCGGCCCGAGATGCTGATGGACGCGATCCTCAAGCTCCACGAGCACGTGCAGAACGAGAAGCTCGGAGTCAACCGCGAGCAGGCGGCCCGTGAGGCCGAGGAAGCGGCGCGCAAGGCCCTGCCGACGATCGAGATGAAGGGGCTCCTGCGATGACCGCCAACGGCAAGTCCGCCAACGGCAACTCGGCCGACGGCACGCCCGCCGGCGACCACGGACCGAACCCGGACCAGGACGTGAACGCGCACAACCTGCCCGGCCACCGCGGCGACTCCGGCGAGGTCATCGGCGTCCGCCGCGGCATGTTCGGCCCCCGCCAGGGCGGCGACACCTCCGGCTACGGCGGCCTGGTGCGCACCGTGCGGCTCCCCGGTGCGAGCGCGCGCCCCTACGGCGGCTGGTTCGACGAGGTCGCCGACGAGCTCGAAGGCGCCCTGGAGGAGCAGGACCTGCTCCCCGAGAACGCCATCGAGAAGACCGTCGTCGACCGCGGCGAGATCACCTTCCACATCGCCCGCGAGCACCTGCTGCGCGTCGCCCGCACCCTGCGGGACGACCCCGCGCTGCGCTTCGAGTACTGCACCGGCGTCTCCGGCGTGCACTTCCCCGAGGACAAGGGCCGCGAGCTGCACGCCGTGTACCACCTGCGTTCGCTGACGCACAACCGAATCATCCGGCTGGAGGTCACCGCACCCGACGCCGATCCGCACGTCCCCTCGGTCGTCGAGGTCTACCCGACGAACGACTGGCACGAGCGTGAGACGTACGACTTCTTCGGCCTGGTCTTCGACGGCCACCCGGCGCTGACGCGGATCATGATGCCCGACGACTGGCAGGGCTTCCCGCAGCGCAAGGACTACCCCCTGGGCGGCATCCCCGTGGAGTACAAGGGCGCCCAGATTCCCGCTCCCGACCAGCGGAGGTCGTACAGCTGATGAGCACCACACATTCCACGGCGGGAATCCGCGAGACCACCGAGGGCACCGTCTACGACGTCACCGGCGGCGACTGGGACGAGCTCGCCGCCGCCGCCGCAGCGAGCGACGACGAGCGGATCATCGTCAACATGGGCCCGCAGCACCCGTCCACGCACGGCGTGCTCCGGCTCATCCTGGAGATCGACGGCGAGACCGTGACCGAGGCCCGCTGCGGCATCGGCTACCTGCACACCGGCATCGAGAAGAACCTCGAGTACCGGACCTGGACGCAGGGCACCACGTTCGTGACGCGCATGGACTACCTGACGCCGTTCTTCAACGAGACGGCGTACTGCATGGCGGTCGAGAGGCTGCTCGGCATCACCGACGACATCCCGGACCGCGCCAACGTCATCCGCGTGCTGATGATGGAGCTGAACCGTCTCTCCTCCCACCTGGTGTGCATCGCCACCGGCGGCATGGAGCTCGGCGCCACCACCGTCATGATCTTCGGCTTCCGCGACCGCGAACTGGTCCTGGACCTCTACGAGCTGATCACCGGCCTGCGCATGAACCACGCGTACATCCGGCCCGGCGGGCTCTCCCAGGACCTGCCCCCGGGCAGCATCGACGCGCTGCGCGAGTTCGTGAAGAAGATGAAGAAGAACCTGCCGGAGTACGACAAGCTCTGCACCGGCAACCCGGTCTTCAAGGGACGCCTGAAGGACATCGGCTACCTGGACCTCGCCGGCTGCATGGCGCTCGGCGCCACCGGCCCGATCCTCCGCTCCGCCGGCCTCCCGCACGACCTGCGCAAGACCGACCCGTACTGCGGATACGAGACCTACGACTTCGACGTCCCGACCGTCGACACCTGCGACTCCTACGGCCGCTTCCTGCTGCGCGTCGAGGAGATGCGGCAGTCGCTGCGCATCATCGAGCAGTGCATCGACCGGCTCGAGCCCGGCCCGGTCATGGTCGGCGACAAGAAGATCGCCTGGCCCGCGCAGCTGGCGCTCGGCCCCGACGGCCTGGGCAACAGCCTGGACCACATCCGGAACATCATGGGCACCTCCATGGAGGCCCTCATCCACCACTTCAAGCTGGTGACCGAGGGATTCCGGGTACCGCCCGGCCAGGCGTACGCGGCAGTCGAGTCACCCAAGGGCGAACTCGGAGTGCACGCGGTGAGCGACGGCGGAACCCGGCCCTACCGGGTGCACTTCCGCGACCCGTCCTTCACCAACCTCCAGTCGATGGCGGCGATGTGCGAGGGCGGCCAGGTCGCCGACGTCATCGTGGCCGTCGCGTCCCTCGACCCCGTGATGGGAGGCGTCGACCGATGACCGACGTGCAACTGGGCATCCCCGCGATGCCCGCCCCCGACTACCCGGCGGACGTCCGGGCACGGCTGGAGAAGGACGCGAAGGACGTCATCGCCCGCTACCCCGACAGCCGGTCCGCGCTGCTGCCGCTGCTGCACCTGGTGCAGTCCGAAGAGGGCCACGTCACCCGCACCGGACAGCGCTTCTGCGCCGAGATGCTCGCCCTCACCACCGCCGAGGTCGCCGCGGTCGCGACCTTCTACAGCATGTACCGGCGCAAGCCCAGCGGCGACTACCAGGTCGGCGTCTGCACCAACACGCTCTGCGCGGTCATGGGCGGTGACGCGATCTTCGAGGAGCTCCAGGAGCACCTGGAGATCGGCAACAACGAGACCACCGACGACGGCAAGGTCACCCTCGAACACATCGAGTGCAACGCGGCCTGCGACTTCGCGCCCGTGGTGATGGTCAACTGGGAGTTCTTCGACGACCAGACGCCCGAGTCCGCCAAGCGCCTCGTCGACGACCTGCGCGCCGGACGCGACGTGCACCCCACCCGCGGCGCGAAGCTGTGCACCTTCAAGGAGACCGCGCGCATCCTGGCCGGCTTCCCCGACGAGCGCGAGGGCGCCGTCGCCGAGTCCGGCGGCGCCGGCCCCGCCTCGCTCGCCGGGCTCCGGCTCGCCAAGGGCGAGACCGAGGCCCCGGCCCGCGTCGTCTCCCCGCGGAACGGCGGCGGCAAGGCGGCAGGCCGCGACGCAGGCACCGAGGCGTCCGGCCCCGGCGGCACCACGCCGCGCGGCCCCGAACCCCCCGCCGGCCACGAAAGCTCGCATGACGCCCCGCAGCCGAGTGCCGAGTCCGACCCCGACAATCCGACCGGGCCGGTCGCCGAGGAGGGCAAGTGATGACCACCGAGTCCCCCGAGAAGCTCCTCTCCCCGGTGCTCTCGGCCTTCTGGGACCAGCCCGACGCCTGGACGCTGGAGACCTACAAGCGGCACGACGGGTACGAAGGCCTGCGCAAGGCGCTGGCCATGGACCCCGACGACCTCATCGCCTTCGTCAAGGACTCCGGCCTCCGCGGCCGCGGCGGCGCGGGCTTCCCCACGGGCATGAAGTGGCAGTTCATCCCGCAGGGCGACGACAAGCCGCACTACCTGGTCGTCAACGCCGACGAGTCGGAGCCGGGCACCTGCAAGGACATCCCGCTGCTCTTCGCCAACCCGCACTCCCTCATCGAGGGCATGATCATCGCCTGCCACGCGATCCGGTCCCACCACGCCTTCATCTACCTGCGCGGCGAGGTCGTCCCCGTCCTCCGCCGCCTGCACGAGGCGGTACGCGAGGCGTACGCGGCGGGCTACCTCGGCAAGGACGCCCTCGGCAAGGGCAAGCCGCTGGACATCACCGTCCACGCCGGTGCCGGCGCGTACATCTGCGGCGAGGAGACCGCGCTGCTCGACTCGCTGGAGGGGCGCCGCGGCCAGCCCCGGCTGCGCCCGCCCTTCCCCGCGGTCGCCGGCCTGTACGCCTGCCCCACCGTGGTGAACAACGTGGAGTCCATCGCCTCCGTTCCCGCCCTGCTGCACAAGGGCAAGGAGTGGTTCCGCTCGATGGGCAGCGAGAAGTCCCCCGGCTTCACGCTCTACTCGCTCAGCGGCCACGTCGCCCGCCCCGGCCAGTACGAGGCGCCGCTCGGCATCACGCTGCGGCAGCTCCTCGACATGAGCGGCGGCATGCGGCCCGGTCACCGGCTGAAGTTCTGGACGCCCGGCGGTTCCTCCACCCCGATCCTCACCGACGAGCACCTGGACGTGCCGCTGGACTACGAGGGCGTCGGAGCGGCCGGATCGATGCTGGGCACCAAGGCGCTCCAGTGCTTCGACGAGACCACCTGCGTCGTACGGGCGGTCACCCGCTGGACCGAGTTCTACGCCCACGAGTCCTGCGGCAAGTGCACGCCCTGCCGCGAGGGCACCTACTGGCTCGTCCAGCTGCTCCGCGACTTCGAGGCCGGCAAGGCGTCGATGGACGACATCGACAAGATCGACGACATCGCCGACAACATCAACGGCAAGTCGTTCTGCGCCCTCGGCGACGGCGCCGCCTCGCCGATCTTCTCCTCGCTGCAGTACTTCCGCGAGGAGTACGAGCAGCACGTCACCGGTGGCGGCTGCCCCTTCGACCCGGCCAAGTCGACCCTCTGGGCCGACGGCTCCACCGGCAAGACCGCTCACCTGGAGGTGAACGCGTGACCGTCACCAGCAACGCTCCCGCCTCCGGGGGCGGCCAGGCCCCTCCCCCCGAGGACCTGATCTCGCTGACCATCGACGGCGTCGAGATCAGCGTGCCCAAGGGCACCCTGGTCATCCGCGCCGCCGAACAGCTCGGCATCGAGATCCCCCGCTTCTGCGACCACCCGCTGCTCGACCCGGTCGGCGCCTGCCGGCAGTGCATCGTCGAGGTGGAGGGCCAGCGCAAGCCGATGGCGTCCTGCACGATCACCTGCACCGACGGCATGGTGGTGAAGACGCAGCTCACCTCCCCGGTCGCCGACAAGGCACAGCGCGGCGTGATGGAGCTGCTGCTCATCAACCACCCGCTGGACTGCCCGGTCTGCGACAAGGGCGGCGAGTGCCCCCTGCAGAACCAGGCGATGTCCGCGGGCTCCGCCGAGTCCCGCTTCGAGGGCAGGAAGCGCACCTTCGAGAAGCCGGTGCCGATCTCGAAGCAGGTCCTGCTGGACCGCGAGCGCTGCGTGCTGTGCGCCCGCTGCACCCGCTTCTCCAACCAGGTCGCCGGCGACCCGATGATCGAGCTGCTGGAACGCGGCGCGCTCCAGCAGGTGGGCACCGGCGAGGGCGACCCCTTCGAGTCGTACTTCTCCGGCAACACCATCCAGATCTGCCCGGTCGGCGCCCTCACCTCGGCCGCCTACCGGTTCCGCTCCCGCCCGTTCGACCTCGTCTCCACCCCCAGCGTCTGCGAACACTGCGCCGGCGGCTGCGCCACCCGTACCGACCACCGGCGCGGCAAGGTCATGCGCCGGATGGCCGCGGAGGACACCGAGGTCAACGAGGAGTGGATCTGCGACAAGGGCCGCTTCGGCTTCCGCTACGGTCAGCGCCACGACCGGCTCACCGCGCCTCTGGTGCGCGACGCCGAGACCGGTGAACTGGAGGCCACCAGCTGGCCCGAGGCGCTGGAGGCGGCGGCGAAGGGCCTGGCCGCGGCGCAGGGCCGGGTCGGCGTGCTGACCGGCGGACGCGTCACCGTCGAGGACGCCTACGCGTACGCCAAGTTCGCCCGCGCCGTGCTCGGCACCAACGACGTGGACTTCCGGGCCCGCGTCCACTCCGCCGAGGAGGCCGACTTCCTCGCCGCCCACGTCGCCGGCCACGGCCGCGACCTGGACGGCCTCGGGGTCACCTACACCGCGCTGGAGAAGGCCCCCGTCGTCCTGCTCGCCGGGCTGGAGGCCGAGGAGGAGGCGCCCGGCGTCTTCCTCCGGCTGCGCAAGGCCCACCGCAAGCACGGCCAGCGCACCTTCGCGCTCGCCACTCACGCCACCCGCGGCCTGGAGAAGGCGGGCGGCACGCTGCTGGCCGCCGCGCCCGGCACCGAGACCGAGTGGCTGGACGGCCTGGCCGGCGGAGTCGGCCTGGAGAGCGCCGGCAAGCAGGCCGCCGAGGCGCTGCGCACCGAGGGCGCGGTCATCCTGGTCGGCGAACGGCTCGCCGCCGTGCCGGGCGCCCTGACCGCCGCCCTGCGCACCGCCACCGCCACCGGCGCCGCCCTGATGTGGATTCCGCGCCGGGCCGGCGAACGCGGCGCGGTCGAGGCCGGCGCCATCCCGTCGCTGCTGCCCGGCGGCCGTTCCGCCACCGACCCGCGCGCCCGCCAGGAGGTCGCCCGCGCCTGGGGCGTGGACGACCTGCCCAGCGCCTACGGGCGGGACACCGGAGCCATCGTGGAGGCCGCCGCGACCGGCGAACTGTCCGCGCTGGTCGTGGGCGGCGTCGAGGTCGCCGACCTGCCCGACCCGGCCCGTGCCGCCGACGCGCTGCACGAGGTCGGCTTCCTGGTCAGCCTGGAACTGCGGCCGTCGCACGTCACCGAGCACGCCGACGTGGTGCTGCCGGTGGCGGCGGTCGTCGAGAAGTCCGGCACCTTCCTCAACTGGGAGGGCCGGGCCCGGATGTTCGAGGCGGCCATCAAGCCCGACCAGATGACCCGCCGCCACGTGACGCCGGACGGCCGGGTGCTGCACATGCTCGCCGACGCGCTCGGCAAGCCGCTCGGCCTGCCCGACGTACGGGCCGCGCGCCGCGAACTCGACCGCCTCGGCGGCGCGTCGGGCGACGCGCAGGCCACCGCGCCGAACGAACGGTCCGCGTCCGCGCCGCAGCCCGGCAAGGGCGAGGCGGTGCTCGCCGGCCACCGGCTGCTGCTCGACCAGGGCCGGCTCCAGGAGGGCGACGAGGCACTGGCCGGTACCCGGCACGCGGCGCTCGCCCGGCTCTCGGCCCCCACGGCCGAGGCCACCGGCGTGAAGGACGGCGACGTCCTGGCCGTCACCGGACCGGCCGGAACGGTGGAGTTCCCGCTCCGGGTCACCCCGGACATGCCGGACCACGTGGTGTGGCTCCCGATGAACTCCGCCGGCCGCGGCGTGACGCCCGACACCGGCGCCCGCCCGGGCGACCTCGTCAAGATCGGTGCCGCAGGCGGCGCCGGCCGCCAGGAGGTGGACGCGTGAACACCCTCGCCCACATCGCGTCGGGCCCGGAGGGGAGCGTCCTGCTCGCCGCCGAGGACCTGTCGCCCTTCGGCACGGACCCGTGGTGGCTGATCGGCCTCAAGGCGGTCTTCTGCTTCGCCTTCCTGATGCTGACCGTGCTGATCTCCATCGTCATGGAGCGCAAGGTCGTCGCCTGGATGCAGCTGCGCATCGGCCCCAACCGGCACGGCCCCTGGGGCATGCTCCAGTCGCTGGCCGACGGCATCAAGCTGATGCTCAAGGAAGACATCGTCGTCAAGCGCGCCGACAAGGCCGTCTTCATCCTGGCCCCGATCATCGGCGCGATCCCGGCCTTCATGGCCATCGCGGTCATCCCGTTCGGCCCGCCCGGCAACGAGGTGTCGATCTTCGGCACGCGCACCGCGATGCAGCTCACCGACATGCCGGTGGCCGTGCTCTACATCCTGGCCACCGCCTCCATCGCGGCCTACGGCACGGTGCTGGCCGGCTGGTCCTCCGGCTCGACCTACCCCCTGCTCGGCGGCGTCCGCGCCACCGCCCAGGTGATCTCCTACGAGGTCGCCATGGGCCTGAGCTTCGCCGCCGTCTTCCTGCACTCCGGCTCGATGTCCACCTCGGCCATCGTGGACGCGCAGGACGACCGCTGGTTCGCGGTGCTGCTGCCCGTGTCGTTCCTCATCTACATGGTGGCGATGGTCGGCGAGGCGCACCGTGCCCCGTTCGACATGCCGGAGTCCGAGGGCGACCTGGTCGGCGGCTTCAACACCGAGTACTCGTCGATCAAGTTCGCGATGTTCATGCTCGGCGAGTACATCCACATGGTCACCGTCTCCGCGCTCGCGGTCACCCTCTTCCTGGGCGGCTGGCGGGCCCCGGCGCCGATCTCCACGGTGTGGGAGGGCGCCAACCACGGCTGGTGGCCGCTGCTCTGGTTCACCGGGAAGCTCGTACTGATGCTGTTCGGCTTCGTGTGGCTCCGCGGCACCCTGCCGCGCGTCCGCTACGACCAGTTCATGAAGCTGGGCTGGAAGGTCCTCATCCCGGTCTCGATGGCCTGGCTGATGCTGGTCGCCGCGGTCCGCGCGATGCGGAACGAGAACTACGCCTTCACCGACATCGTGTACTGGGTCGGCGGCGGCGTCCTGGTCCTGCTGCTGCTCTCCTTCGTCGTCGACGTCTTCCGCGACCGCGCCGACAAGCAGGCGGAGGAGCAGGAGGAACGCGCCGCCGAGGAAACCGGCTTCGACCCGATGGCCGGCGGCTACCCCGTGCCGCCGCTGCCCGGCCAGACCCTCCCGCCCGTGCCCCGGCGCAGGTCCCGCGCGGACCGCGAACTGGTCGGCACGGCCGCGGAGTCCGGCGACGCCCAGGACGGGAATCACGATGGAAGGGAGGCCGACGGTGCCTGAGAACCCCGTGGCCGGCTTCGGCGTGACCTTCAAGGCCATGTTCAAGAAGCGGCTGACCGAGCAGTACCCCGAGTACAAGAAGCCCACGGCGCCCCGCTTCCACGGTCGGCACCAGCTCAACCGCCACCCGGACGGGCTGGAGAAGTGCGTCGGCTGCGAGCTCTGCGCCTGGGCCTGCCCGGCCGACGCGATCTACGTGGAGGGCGCGGACAACACCGACGAGGAGCGCTACTCCCCGGGCGAGCGGTACGGCCGCGTCTACCAGATCAACTACCTGCGCTGCATCCTGTGCGGCCTGTGCGTCGAGGCGTGCCCCACCCGCGCGCTGACCATGACCAACGACTACGAACTCGCCGACTCCTCCCGCGAATCGCTCATCTACACCAAGGAGGAGCTGCTCGCGGGACTCCAGGAGGGCATGGTCGACTCGCCGCACGCGATCTACCCGGGCATGACGGAGAAGGACTACTACAGCGGCCTGGTCACCGAGGCCGCCCCGGGCACCGTGCCGCAGGAGGTGCACGCGGGCGGCGCACCCCAGGCGTCCGCCGACACCTTCGGGCCCATGGAGCCCGCCGCCTCCGCCCCCGTCTCCGACGCGGACCGCCCCGAGGGCGACCCGACGGACACGGCGCCGGCACAGACGGCCTCCGCCTCCGGCGGTCAGGCAGCCGGCCCGCAGGGCGCGGAGGGCGCGCGATGAACGAGCTGGCACTCACCATCACCTCCACCGGCGAGGCCGCGCAGTTCTGGGTGCTCGGCACGGTCGCCGTACTGGGCGCGCTGGGCACCGTGCTGATGAAGCGCGCGGTGCACTCCGCGCTGTGCCTCGCCGGCACGATGATCGTCCTCGCGGTGTTCTACCTCTCCAACGGCGCCTACTTCCTGGGCGTCGTGCAGGTCGTCGTCTACACCGGCGCCGTGATGATGCTCTTCCTCTTCGTGCTGATGCTCGTCGGCGTCACCGCCGCCGACTCGCTGAAGGAGACCATCAAGGGTCAGCGCTGGATGGCCGCGCTCTGCGGCCTCGGCTTCGGCGTCCTGCTGATCGGCGGCCTCGGCAACGCGTCGGTCACCAGCTTCAACGGCCTGGCGCAGGCCAACGAGGGCGGCAACGTACAGGGCCTGGCCGCCCTGCTCTTCACCAAGTACGTGTTCGCCTTCGAGATCACCGGTGCCCTGCTGGTCACCGCGGCCGTCGCCGCGATGGTGCTCACGCACCGGGAGCGCACCGAGCGCCGTCTGACGCAGCGCGAACTCGCCGAGAAGCGCGTGCGGGAGAACAAGCACGTGCCGCCGCTGCCGGCCCCGGGCGTGTACGCACGGCACAACGCCGTGGACATCCCCGGCCTGCTGCCCGACGGCACCCCGTCCGCGCTCACGGTCAGCGACACCCTGCACAGCCGCGGCCAGGTCCGCGACGTGTCCGGCGAGGCGCTCCGCGACCTGGCGGAGCTGGAACAGCGCACCGACGCGTACCTGGGCCGGGACAACGACGCCTCCCGCGAGGCGGGCCGCCAGGCCGGGCGCGCGGACGACGGCGACCGAGACCGCGACCGTGACGGCGACCGCGACGGCGAGAAGGAGGAGGCGAAGTGAACCCGGTCAACTACCTCTACCTCGCCGCGCTGCTGTTCACCATCGGCGCGTCGGGCGTACTCATCCGGCGGAACGCCATCGTGGTGTTCATGTGCGTGGAGCTGATGCTCAACGCCGCGAACCTCGCGCTGATCGCGTTCTCCCGGATCCACGGCAACCTCGACGGCCAGATCATCGCCTTCTTCACCATGGTCGTCGCCGCCGCGGAGGTGGTCGTCGGCCTGGCGATCATCGTCACGCTCTACCGCTCCCGCCACTCGGCCTCGGTCGACGACGCCAGCCTGATGAAGCTGTAAGGAGTTCAGTAAGTGGAATCACTCATCGGGCTGCTCGTCGGAGCTCCGCTCCTCGGCGCGGCCGTCCTGCTCTGCGGAGGACGCAGGCTCGACCGGACGGGACACTGGCTGGGCACCGCCCTGGCCGGTGCCTCGTTCGTGCTCGGGCTGGTGCTCTTCGCCGACATGCTCGGCCGGGACGCCGAGGACCGCACCCTGACCTCGCACCTGTTCAGCTGGATTCCGGTGAACGGCTTCCAGGCCGACGTCGCCTTCCAGCTCGACCAGCTGTCCATGACGTTCGTCCTCCTCATCACGGGCGTCGGCTCGCTGATCCACCTGTACTCGGTGGGCTACATGGAGCACGACGAGCGCAGGCGCCGGTTCTTCGGCTACCTGAACCTGTTCCTCGCGGCGATGCTGCTGCTGGTGCTCGCCGACAACTACCTGCTGCTGTACGTCGGCTGGGAGGGCGTGGGCCTGGCCTCGTACCTGCTGATCGGCTTCTGGCAGCACAAGCCCAGCGCGGCGACCGCGGCGAAGAAGGCGTTCCTCGTCAACCGCGTCGGTGACGTCGGCCTGTCCATCGCGATCATGCTGATGTTCACCACCTTCGGCACCTTCGCCTTCGGGCCGGTGCTGGGCAGCGTGGACGGGGCGAGCGAGGGCACGCTCACGGCCATCGGCCTGATGCTGCTGCTCGCGGCCTGCGGCAAGTCCGCGCAGGTGCCGCTGCAGTCCTGGCTCGGCGACGCGATGGAGGGCCCGACCCCGGTCTCGGCCCTCATCCACGCCGCCACCATGGTCACCGCCGGCGTGTACCTGATCGCCCGCTCCGGGGTGCTCTTCGACGCCACCCCCACCGCGCAGACCGCCGTGGTGACCGTCGGCGCGGTGACGCTGCTGTTCGGTGCGATCGTCGGGTGTGCCAAGGACGACATCAAGAAGGCCCTGGCCGGGTCGACCATGTCGCAGATCGGCTACATGATGCTGGCGGTCGGGCTCGGCCCGATCGGCTACGCGTTCGCCATCATGCACCTGGTGACGCACGGCTTCTTCAAGGCCGGGCTGTTCCTCGGCGCCGGCTCGGTGATGCACGGCATGAACGACGAGGTCGACATGCGGCGTTACGGCGGCCTGCGGACGTACATGCCGATCACCTTCATCACCTTCGGCCTGGGCTACCTGGCCATCATCGGCTTCCCCGGCCTGTCCGGCTTCTTCTCGAAGGACCTCATCATCGAGGCGGCTTTCGGCAAGGGCGGCGCGCAGGGCTGGATCCTCGGTTCGGTGACCCTGCTGGGCGCGGCCCTCACGGCGTACTACATGACCCGGGTCATGCTGCTCACCTTCTTCGGCGAGAAGCGCTGGAGCGAGGAGGGCGAGAACGCCGTCCACCCGCACGAGTCGCCGAAGACGATGACCATCCCGATGATCGTGCTGGCCGTCGGTTCGGTGTTCGGCGGCGCGTTCTTCGCCATCGGCGAGCGGTTCGTGCACTGGCTGGAGCCGGTGACCGGCTTCGAGCACCCGCACCCGCCGATCCCGATCTGGTCGATCACCGCGGCCACCGTCGCCTGCATGGTGATCGGCGTCGCCGTGGCGTGGTTCCAGTACGGCCGCCGTCCGGTGCCCGTCACGGCGCCGCGCGGCAGCCTGCTCACCCGTGCGGCCCGCCGGGACCTGCTCCAGGACGACTTCAACCACGTCGCCCTGGTCAAGCCCGGCGAGTACCTGACGCGCGGCCTGGTCTACCTCGACCACTCGGTGGTCGACGGGGCCGTCAACGGCACCGCCGCCACGTTCGGCGGTCTCTCCGGCCGGCTGCGCCGCGTCCAGAACGGGTTCGCGCGCAGCTACGCGGTCTCGATGTTCGGCGGTGCGGCGGTGCTCGTCGCCGCCACCCTGCTGATGAGGGCGGTCTGAGATGTCATTTCCCCTGCTGACGGTCACGGCCGCAGTCCCGGCGATCGGTGCGATCGCCACCGCCGCCGTGCCCGCCGCGAAGAGGACGGCCGCCAAGTGGCTGGCGCTGCTGTTCTCGCTCGCCACGGTCGTGCTCGCGGCCGTGGTCCTGGTCCGCTTCGACCCCGGCGGCGACCGGTACCAGCTGACCGAGAGCCACGCCTGGATCGCCGACTTCGGCGTCCGCTACGAGCTGGGCGTGGACGGCATCGGCGCCGTGCTGGTCGCCCTGACCGCCTTGCTGATCCCGTTCGTGATCCTCGCCGGCTGGCACGACGCGGACGCTCTGGAGGGCGAGCAGGCGAACCGCCGCTGGCGGCCCACCCAGGGCTTCTTCGCGCTGATCCTGGCCGTCGAGGCGATGGTGATCGTCTCGTTCCTGGCCACGGACGTCTTCCTCTTCTACCTGTTCTTCGAAGCCATGCTCATCCCGATGTACTTCCTCATCGGCGGCTTCGGCGACCGCGCCCACGCGGCGGGCGAGGAGGAGGCGTCACGGCAGCGGTCGTACGCGGCGGTCAAGTTCCTGCTCTACAACCTGGCCGGCGGTCTGATCATGCTGGCCGCGGTGATCGGCCTGTACGCGGTCACCGCCGACCAGCTCGGCGAGGGCACCTTCTCGCTCCAGGCGATCATCGAGGCCCGGGCGAACGGCGAGCTGGAGATGTCGGCCGGCACCGAACGGCTGCTCTTCCTCGGCTTCTTCTTCGCCTTCGCGGTGAAGGCGCCGCTGTGGCCGCTGCACACCTGGCTCCCCAACGCGATGGGGGAGTCCACCGCACCGGTGGCCGTTCTCATCACCGCCGTGGTCGACAAGGTCGGCACCTTCGCGATGCTCCGCTTCTGCCTCGGGCTGTTCCCGAACGCCAGCGAGTGGGCCACTCCGGTGGTGCTGGTGCTGGCCCTGGTCAGCATCATCTACGGCGCGCTGCTCGCCGTCGGCCAGCGCGACATGAAGCGGCTGATCGCGTACGCGTCCATCTCGCACTTCGGGTTCATCATCATGGGCGTCTTCGCCATGACGACCCAGGGGCAGAGCGGCGCGACGCTGTACATGGTCAACCACGGCATCTCCACGGCCGCGCTGCTGCTCGTCGCCGGCTTCCTCATCACCCGCCGCGGCTCGCGCCTGATCGCGGACTACGGCGGTGTGCAGAAGGTCGCCCCCGTACTGGCGGGCACGTTCCTGATCGGCGGTCTGGCGACGTTGTCGCTCCCCGGACTGGCGCCGTTCGTCAGCGAGTTCCTGGTGCTGGTCGGCACCTTCAGCCGCTACCCGGTCATCGGGATCATCGCGACCGCCGGCATCGTGCTCGCCGCGCTGTACGTGCTGGTGCTGTACCAGCGCACCATGACCGGGCCGGTGAAGCCGGAGGTCAGCGGTATGAAGGACCTCAAGGTCCGGGAACTCGTGGTCGCCGCGCCGCTGATCGCGCTGCTGGTCTTCCTCGGCGTCTTCCCGAAGCCGCTGACCGAGATCGTCAACCCCGCGGTCGAGCACACCATGTCCGACGTGCAGAAGAAGGACCCTGCTCCTGAGGTGGAGGCCGCCAAGTGAGCGCTCTGAGTACGACGCACGCCGTCCACAGCCTGTGGACACAGGCGGCCGAACCCGGGAGCATCCCGACACCGAAAATCGAGTACGCCCAGCTCTCCCCGACGCTGATCGTGCTCGGCGCGGCGATCGTCGGCATCCTCATCGAGGCGTTCCTGCCCCGCAGGTTCCGGTACGGCGCACAGGCGCTGCTGACCGTGGCCGCGCTGGCCTCCGCCTTCGCGGCGGTGCTGGCGCTGGGGCTGAACGGCTTCGCCACCGACCAGGCCCAGCTCGCCGCGATGGGCGCCATCGCGGTGGACGGCCCGGCGCTGTTCCTCCAGGGCACGGTGCTGCTGGTCGGCCTGGTCGCGGTGTTCACCTTCGCCGAACGACGGCTGGACCCGTCCGCCCACGGCCGGCCGGTGGACTCGTTCGCCGCGCAGGCCGCCGCCGTTCCGGGCGGGCAGGGCGAACGGGACGCGGTGAAGGCCGGGTTCACCACCACCGAGGTGTTCCCGATCGCCCTGTTCGCGATCGGCGGCATGCTGGTCTTCCCGGCCGCCAACGACCTGCTGACGCTCTTCATCGCGCTGGAGGTCTTCTCCCTCCCGCTGTACATCCTGTGCGCGCTGGCCCGCCGCAACCGCCTGCTGTCGCAGGAGGCGGCGGTGAAGTACTTCCTGCTGGGAGCCTTCTCGTCCGCCTTCATGCTCTTCGGCATCGCGCTGCTGTACGGCTACGCGGGCGCCGTGGACTACGCGAGCATCGCGCGGGTCGTCGGCAACGCGAACCCGACCACCGACCCCGCGCTGGCGGGCACCATGGGCAACGACGTGCTGCTGCTGATCGGCGGGGCGATGGTGCTGATGGGCCTGCTCTTCAAGGTCGGCGCGGTGCCGTTCCACATGTGGACCCCGGACGTCTACCAGGGCGCCCCGACCCCGGTCACCGGCTTCATGGCCGCCGCCACCAAGGTCGCCGCCTTCGGCGCCCTGCTGCGGCTGCTGTACGTGGTGCTGCCGGGCCTGCGCTGGGACTGGGAGCCGGTGCTGTGGGGCGTCGCCGTCGTCACCATGCTGGGCGGCGCGATCGTCGCCATCACCCAGACCGACATCAAGCGGCTGCTGGCGTACTCCTCCATCGCGCACGCGGGCTTCATCCTCGCCGGTGTGATCGCCACCTCGGAGGACGGCGTCTCCTCGGTGCTCTTCTACCTGCTGGCGTACTCCTTCGTCACGCTCGGCGCGTTCGCCGTCGTGACGCTGGTGCGCGACGCGGGCGGCGAGGCCACGCACCTGTCCAAGTGGGCCGGGCTGGGCCGCCGTTCGCCGCTGGTCGCGGCCGTGTTCGCGGTGTTCCTGCTGGCGTTCGCGGGCATTCCGATGACCTCCGGCTTCACCGGCAAGTTCGCGGTGTTCAAGGCCGCGGCGGAGAGCGGCGCGGGCGCGCTCGTGGTGGTCGGCGTCATCTCCTCGGCCATCGCGGCGTTCTTCTACGTCCGCGTGATCGTGCTGATGTTCTTCCAGGAGCCGAAGGCGGACGGGCCGAGCGTCGCCGTGCCGAGCCCGCTGACGATGTCGGCCATCGGCCTCGGCGTCGCGGTGACCGTGGTGCTCGGTGTGGCGCCGCAGTACTTCCTGGACCTGGCAGGCCAGGCGAGCGTCTTCGTTCGGTAGCGCTGTTGCGACGTGAACGCCGGACGGCCCGCCACCCCTTCGGGGGTGGCGGGCCGTCCGGCGTTCGTGCGGGCGCCTGCCCCGGGGCCGCTACTCCGGCAGGCCGCTGGGCAGGTCCGACGGGAGGTCCGGGATCTCCGCGGTGGGGAGGTCCGACGGCATCTCGGTCGGCAGGTCCTCCAGGGAGCTCTCCGCGCGGGTGAAGGTGTCGCTCCCGCCGGACTCCCAGGCGAGGGTGAGGGTGTCGCCGTCGACGCTCTCGACGGTGCCCTTCTCGAAGCCGGAGCCCTTCGCGCACACCATCTCCAGCGTCACCGGGTCGGCGTCCGCGGCGTAGGTGCCGGTGCAGGCGGCGTCCTCGGCGGAGAGGTTGACGTTGCCGCCCGTCTCGACGAACACGAGGATCTTGTGGTCCCGGTCGGTGAGTTCGCCGGAGAGCCAGGCGCCCTTCAGCGCGGACGCGCCGCCCTCGCCGGACGACTGCTCCGCGCCGCCCTTGTCGCTGTTCTCCCCGCCGCCGTCGCTGCCGCAGCCGGTCAGCAACAGGGCGGCCGCGACGACCGCGGCCGCCCCCGACACGCGTGCCGTTGTGCGCACGTGGTTCCCCTCCGTAGTGATCAGGTCACGGAGCAACCTAACAGGCGGGGGTGACAGCTCGGCGTCACGGCGTCACTCGGGGGGACCGACCGGGGCGGCGCCCTTCACGAACTCCGCGGTCCTGCCCGACCCCCACTTCACTGTGAGGCCCTTGTCGTCGATCTCGGTGACGGTACCGGAGGTGTAGCCGGCGTTCGCGTCGCGGCACTTCAGGTCCAGCTTCGCCGGGCCGTCGCCGGCCTTCAGCGTGCCCTGGCAGGCCACTTCGGGGCCGGCGAGCGAGACCTCGGTGCCGTTGAAGATGAGGACCAGCAGTTCGCCCTCGGCGCCCTTCATTCCGGAGGCCCAGGGGCCCTGGAAGGGCGCCGCCGCGTCGTCGCCGCCCCCTGATCCGCCGTCGCCCGAGCCGCCGTCCCCGCCGGTGTCCGCACCGCCCCCCGAGGATTCGCCCTGGGTGGTGCCGCCGTCGGAGCCGCCGTCGTCCTTGCCGCCGTCGCCGCCCCCGGAACCGCCGTCGCCCGAGCCACCGCCGGTGGACGTGGAGCCCTGGTCCTTGTCCTTGCCGCCGTCGGAGCCGTCGCCGCCGTCGCTGCCGCAGCCGCCTATCAGCAGTGCCAGCGCCGCGGTGCCCGCGGCCGCGCCGAGGCCGAGCCGTGTTCTGCGCACGCGCGCCCCTCCCATACGAATGCCGTACCCGAGTGTGTGCAGGGTCACGACAAACTAGCAGGGGGCGCGCGTGCGCGGCTGTGACGACGAACGCTCTCCCGGGGGCTGGACAGCGGTCCGGACGGGCTACTCCGCGGGGGCCGCGGCGATCGTTCCGGAGACCTCGCCCAGGCCGATGCGGGTGCCGTTCGGGCCCGGCGCCCAGGCCGTGAGGACGACCTCGTCGCCGTCGGAGAGGAAGGGGCCCTTGCCGGCGGTGAGCTCCAGCAGGCAGCCGAGCTGGTCCGGCTCCGGGCCGCTGACCGTGCCGGAGGCGAAGAGGTCTCCGGTGCGCAGCGAGGCGCCGTTCACCGTCATGTGCGCGAGCTGCTGCGCGGCCGTCCAGTACATCGCGGAGAACGGCGGCTCGGAGACCTCCTCGCCGTTCAGCGTCACGGTGATCCGGATGTCCAGGCCGTCCTTCTCCCCGCTGTCGTCCAGGTAGGGGAGCGGCGGGACGTCGCGGGCCGGCGGCTCGGTGCGGGCCTGCTCCAGCGCCTCCA
Source organism: Streptomyces sp. CNS606 (assembly GCF_000426325.1). NCBI lineage: Bacteria > Bacillati > Actinomycetota > Actinomycetes > Kitasatosporales > Streptomycetaceae > Streptomyces > Streptomyces sp. CNS606. The sequence goes on along the minus strand of NZ_AUFD01000021.1, from coordinate 21,940 downwards.
GCGGCGTGATCCAGGCGGAGACGGAGGTGGCGAAGGACTTGCCGAGGAACGGCCCCAGCGGCACGTACTCCCAGGCCTGCAGGTCGCGCGCGGACCAGTCGTTGAGCAGGCACACGCCGAAGACGTGCTCGCGGAAGTCCTCCCGGCCCACGCGCGTCGTCATCGCCGAGGGGGTGCCGACGACGAAACCGACCTCGGCCTCGATGTCCAGCCGCTGCGAGGGGCCGAAGGAGGGTGCGGGCGCGTCCTTGGGCTTGCGCTGCCCCAGCGGTCGCACCACAGGCGTGCCGGACACCACGACGGTGCCGGACCGGCCGTGGTACCCGATCGGCAGGTGCTTCCAGTTCGGGGTGAGCGGGTCGCCGTCGGGCCGGAAGATCTTCCCGACGTTGGTGGCGTGGTGCTCGCTGGCGTAGAAGTCGACGTAGTCGGCGACCTCGAACGGCAGGTGCAGCGTGACGTCGGCCAGCGGAACGAGGTGGCCGCCGACCGTCGCGCGGTGCCCGGGGTCGCCCAGCCAGTTCTGCAGGTCCGCGCGGACCGCCTGCCAGGCCGGCCGTCCCGCGGCCATCAGCGGGTTCAGGGTGGGGGCCTTCAGCAGCTCGGCGTGCGCGGAGCCCATCGCCTCGGCGGCGGCGCCGGCGTCCAGCACGTGCGAGCCGAAGCGCACCCCGATGCGGCGCAGGTCCGGGGCGTCGGAGGTGGTGAAGACGCCGTACGGCAGGTTGTCGAGGCCGAAGAGGTCGTCTCCGGGCAGGTCGAACGGGATGGCTTCGGTCATCGTCTCAGGTGCCTCGCCTTCGAGGTTCGTCGCCGGTCAGGGCTCGGGCACGTCCGGGGAGGCGCCCACCGGGCAGCGTATCGACCGGGCGGGCGCAGCCGTCCGCCCGGCCGGGCGCGCGGGGGGTACGCGCCGGTCGTGATCGTTCCGCGACCGGCTACGCTGCCCGTGACGGCGGCAACTGCCGCCGCGCCGGTGCGGATGATGCGAACAAGCCGCGTAGACAGGAGTACCCCTCGTGACCGTCGTCGGGCCCTTCGGGCTGAGCGTGCGGGACACGGCCCTCGAAGCCGATGTCCAGGCGGGGTTGGCGGCCGTCGAAGAGGGCCTCTTCGAGGCCACCAAGAGCGACGTGCCGTTCATAACGGGTGCTGCCCAGCACCTCGTACGGGCAGGCGGCAAGCGGTTCCGGCCGCTGCTGGTGATGCTCGGGGCGCAGTTCGGCGACCCGCACGCGCCGGGCGTGGTCCCCTCAGCGGTGGTGGTCGAGCTGACCCACCTCGCGACCCTCTACCACGACGACGTGATGGACGAGGCCGCCGTGCGCCGCGGCGTGGCCAGCGCCAACGCGAACTGGGACAATTCCGTCGCCGTGCTCACCGGTGATTTCCTCTTCGCCCGCGCCTCCCAGGTCCTCGCCGACCTCGGTCCGGAGGCCGTACGCATCCAGGCCCAGGCGTTCGAGCGGCTGGTCACCGGCCAGATCCTGGAGACCGCCGGCCCGTCTGCCGGTCAGAACGCCATCGACCACTACCTCGACGTCCTCTCCGGGAAGACCGGCTCGCTGATCGCCGTGGCCTGCCGTTTCGGCGCCATGATGGCGGGGGCCGACGAGCGGACGATCTCCGTCCTCACCCAGTACGGCGAGCGGATCGGCACCGCGTTCCAGCTGGCGGACGACGTCCTGGACATCGCCAGCGACTCCCACGAGTCCGGCAAGACGCCCGGCACGGACCTGCGCGAGGGCATCGCCACGCTGCCCGTGCTGCACCTGCGGGCCCTCGCCGAGGCGGGCGGCTCGCCGGAGGACCGCGCCCTGCTGGCGCTGCTCGAGGGCGACCTCGACGACGACGCCCGTCTCGCGGACGCCCTGGCGGGGCTGCGGGCGCACCCGGCGATGGTGCAGGCCCGGCGGGACACCGTGCGGTACGCGGACGAGGCGCGGGCCATGCTGGAGCCCCTGGCGGAGGGACCGGCCAGGGCGGCCCTGTCCGACCTCTGCGCCGCGGTCGTCCACCGCGCGGGCTGAGCGCTTCCCCCTCGGGGCCCACCGCCTCCGGAGCCCTCGTACTCCGTCGTGACCGGGACCGGGGCCGGTCCCACCTCCGGCCCGGCCGGGACGGCGACCTCCACCACCCCCGGCTGCTCCCCTACGCCTCCGCAGCCCTCCTCCGGGCGCGGACGCCCGTGGCGCGGGAGGACCGGTGCCCGTGCCCGGGCCGGAAGGACGGAGCCCCGGAAACCCGTGGCCCGCACACGCACACGGGAGAAGCCGCCCCGCGGGGGTACCCGTCTCCTCCCGTGGGCGTACGGGAACTTGCTCCCCTCGGCGGACGTCCCACCCTCAGTGGATCTGGTCGTATGGAGTGACCATCCCGCACCGACTCGGGTGACAATGGCGGCTGGGATGGACCCGTGCGACCGGGCGCGACCCGCATGACCCGCACGACCGCCGCCGACGACGGAGGTAGGGCTCACATGGCACAGATCCAACCGCACAACCCGGCCGACGACGGCCAGGGGGAGGACTCCGTACCGGGCGTCCCGGGCACGCGGGGACCACGCCGCAAGGCCGTCCGCTACGGCGTACCGGTCGCCGTGGCGGGCCTCGCCGCGGCGACGATCGGCCTGGTGCCGGCCCTCGCGGACAGCGGCGCCCCCGACCTGCCGAAGATCACCGCCGAGGAGCTGGTGGCCAAGATGGCCGCCTCCGACGTGGACCAGCTGTCCGGGACCGTACGGGTCCAGACCGACCTCGGCCTGCCGGCGCTGCCGGACGGCCTCGGCGGCGGTGGCGGCGACCAGGGCGGGAGCCCGTTCGGCGGCGACCGCTCCTCGGAGGGCGACGCCGGACAGCAGCAGGGCGAGGGGGCGGAGAAGAGCCCCGCGGCGCCGACCGCCAAGCTGATGGAGCTGGCCTCCGGCGAGCACACGCTGCGGGTGGCCGCCGACGGCCCCGAGAAGCAGCGCGTCTCCCTCGTGGAGGACGCCGCCGAGTACAGCATGATCCGCAACGGTGACGAACTGTGGGCGTACGACAGTGCGTCGAACTCCGCGTTCCACGCCGTCGCCCCCGAGGGGGCCGACGACCGCGGAAAGGCCGGCGGGAAGCACGAACTGCCCGACGGTCTCGGCGACCTCACGCCGAAGGAGGCCGCACAGAAGGCCCTCGACCTCGCGGACGAGTCGACGTCGGTGACCGTGGACGGCACCGCCAAGGTGGCCGGCCGGGACGCGTACCAGCTGGTCGTCGCGCCGAAGGACGCCGCGCACTCCACGGTCGGCTCGCTGCGCATCGCCGTGGACGCCGAGAACGGCGCGCCGCTCAGCGTCCGGCTGATGCCGGACGAGGGCGGCAAGGCGATCGTCGACGTCGCCTACACCGAGGTCGACTTCGCCCGGCCGGACGCCGGCACCTTCACCTTCGAACCCCCGAAGGGCGCGGACGTCACGGAGAAGAAGCTCGACCACGGCGCGAAGGGCTCGCAGAAGCCGAAGGACCTCGACGGGCCGATGAACGGCGCCCTGCCCGAGTTCGGCGACGGCGGTCTGGAGATGCTGGGCGACGGCTGGGGCACGGTGGCCCGCGTCGAGGCGCCCGAGGTGAAGGGCGAGGGCAAGGGCGGCAAGGCTCTGTCCGGTCTCGACGACCTGGGCGACCCGCGCGCGCAGCGGATGCTGGACGGCTTCACCGACAAGGTGAACGGTGACTTCGGGACCGGCCGGGTCTTCGAGACGCGCCTGTTCAACGTCCTGATCACGGACGACGGCACGGTGTACGCGGGTGCCGTCACCAAGGAGGGCCTCGTCGAGGCCGCGAACGAGGCGAAGTAGCACCGGCCCGCGTGCCGCCGCCGGCCCGGCGCTCCACGGCCGGCCGGCGGCGGCACGCGGGGCCGACTCACCGGACCACTCTCGGGGAAGCGGGCGGAGGCGGGATGGCAGACGCGGCGGGAGCGGCGGAAACCGCCACGGTCGTCGAGACGTCCGGGCTGACCAAGCGCTACCGCGGCGGTCAGCTCGCCGTCGACGGCCTGGACCTCGCCGTGCCGCGCGGGAGCGTCTTCGGCTTCCTGGGGCCGAACGGCTCGGGCAAGACCACGACCATCCGCATGCTGCTCGGCCTCATCGAGCCGACGCGCGGCACCGCGCGGCTGCTGGGCGAGCCGATGCCGTCGGCCGCCCGCCGGGTGCTGCCGCGCGTCGGCGCCCTGATCGAGGGTCCGGCCCTGTACGGGTTCCTCTCCGGCCGGGACAACCTGCTGCGGTACGACGCCGCCGACCCGGACGCCGACCCCCGTACGCGGCCCGCGCGGGTGGGGGAGGCGCTGGAGCGCGTCGGCCTCGCGGCGGCGGCCGGCAAGAAGGCGCGGGCGTACTCGTTGGGGATGAAGCAGCGGCTCGGCCTCGCCGCCGCCCTGCTCCAGCCGCGGGAACTGCTGGTGCTGGACGAGCCGACCAACGGCCTGGACCCGCAGGGCATGCGGGAGATCCGCGCCCTGGTCCGCGAACTGGCCGCGGGCGGCATCACCGTCTTCCTCTCCTCCCATCTGCTGGACGAGATCGAGCAGGTGTGCACGCACACCGCCGTGATGCACCGGGGGAGGCTCGTCACGCAGGGCACGGTCGCCGAGATGTCGGCGGGCGTACGCGGCCGGCTGGCCGTCGGTACCCCCGACACCGCGGAGGCCGCCCGCCTCCTGAAGGAGCACGGCGTCACCGACGTCACGGTCGAGGAGAACCGGGTCACCGGCGAACTGCCGGCACCGGCACCGGCACCGGCGCACGGCGACGCCGGAGCCGACGGGGCCGCGGCCGGCGCGGGCGCGGGAGCCCCGGACGGCGACCCGCTCGACCTCGCCGACCTCAACGCGGCACTGGTCCGTGCGGGCGTACGCGTCCGGGCCTTCGGCCAGGAGAACGCCTCGCTGGAGGACGCGTTCGTCGCACTCACCGGGGAGGGCTTCGATGTCGCAGGCTGAACTCACCCGGGGCGGCACGCCGCGGCCGGCCGCCCCGGCGCCCGGACGGCGGCTGCTGCGGCCGTCCGGTCTGCTCCGCAGCGAGATCGTCCTCACCTTCCGCCGCTGGCGGACCCTGGCACTGCTCGGCGTGCTCGTCGCCGTGCCCGCGCTGGTGGGTATCGCGGTGAAGATCGAGACGGGCGACGACGGTTCGGGCGGCGGAAGCGGCGGGGGCGGACCGGCGTTCATCACCCAGGTCACCAACAACGGCCTCTTCCTGGTCTTCACGGCGCTGGCCGCCACCCTGCCGTTCTTCCTGCCGATGGCGGTCGGCGTGATCGCCGGCGACTCCGTCGCGGGGGAGGCCCACGCGGGGACGCTGCGGTACCTGCTCGTCGCGCCGGCGGGCCGCACCCGGTTGCTGCTGGCCAAGTTCGTCTCGGTGGCGGTGTTCTGCATCGCGGCGACCCTCGTGGTGGCGCTCTCCGCGCTGGCGGTGGGCGCGCTGCTGTTCCCGCTCGGCGACGTGACGCTGCTGTCCGGCACCTCCGTGCCGTTGGCCCAGGGACTGCTGCGGGCGCTGGCCATCGCGCTCGTGGTCGCGGCGTCGCTGCTCGGCCTGGCGGCGATCGGCCTGTTCGTCTCGACCCTGACCAACAGCGGCATCGCGGCGATGGCGACGACCGTGGGGCTGCTGATCACCGTGCAGATCCTGGACCAGATCCCGCAGTTGGACGCCGTGCACCCCTACCTCTTCCCGCACCACTGGCTGTCCTTCGCGGACCTTCTGCGCGACCCCGTCCTGTGGGAGCCGGTGTGGCGGAACCTCGGCCTCCAGGCCCTGTACGTCGCGGTGTTCGGCTCCGCCGCGTGGGCCCGCTTCACCGCGCGCGACGTCACCGCCTGAGCCCCCGGCGGGAACGCGGCGGATCCCGGGGAGTGGCCCGCGTCACCCATCCGACCTGCGGTGTCAGTGTGTTGACGGCGATGTGACAGTGCGGCCGTGGACACTGGCCGGGCTTCTCCGCACGCCGGGAGAGGCGTGACTCCCTTCGTCCGCGGCCTCATCGGGCCGCCTTCCCCCCCTCGGAGGAACGGATGCGTCGTCGGTCCATTTTTGGCATGTCCGTGGCAACGAGTGCTGCCGCCGTGCTCGCTCTCGCCGCGCCCGCCAATGCGGCCACCAAGCTCCAGCTCATGTCGGACTGGAGCCAGACCAGCTCGTCCAGCTCGTCCGCGTTCCACAGCGCCCGGGCGAACCAGGGCTCGTACGCCCAGTACGGCTTCGACTGGGGCACCGACAAGTGCAGCAGCTCGCCGGACAACCCGTTCGGCTTCCCGTTCGAGAACTCGTGCATCCGTCATGACTTCGGCTACCGCAACTACAAGGCCGAGGGCCAGTTCGACGCCAACAAGTCGCGTATCGACAGCGCCTTCTACGAGGACCTGAAGCGCGTCTGCAACGGCTACTCCGGGGCCACGAAGGCTTCCTGCGACGCCACCGCGTGGACCTACTACCAGGCCGTGTCGATCTTCGGCATCTCCGCCGCCGACGCCCCGCAGTACGCCGACAAGGTGCCCGCCGCGGTCGCCGAGGCCCACTGACGCCGCACACCTCCCGGAGCCCGGCCCGCCGCACCCCCACACGGCGCGCCGGGCTTCGGCGTGCCCCGGCGCGCGTCCCGCCCGCCGGCCACCGCCCGCGCCTCCTTCGTCTGCGGCCGCCTGCCGAAGGCTGCCGACCCTGCCCACGCCTGCCGAACCGCCTGTCAGACCCGCCTGATAGACAGAGCGTCATTCGCCACGGGGTACGAACGGAGACACGATGTCCGGAGTGGGGCTCATGGAAGAGCTGGGCGGTCTGCCGGTATGGGACTTCCCGGCGCCCGGCGACCGGAAGGAACTGCCCGCCGCCGACGCGGTGGCCTGGCGACTGTCGGTCGACCCGTACGGGGACGACGACGAATCGTTCCAGGAGTGCTGGGAGCGCTTCACCCGCCAGGTCGACCTGTCGGCGGTCCGCGCCCTCCTCGTCGGCGTGTGGGGTGAGTGCTACGAGAACGACTCCTCCGCCGTGGTCGGGCTGATCACCGGCGCCAAGGACCGCCTGACCTCGCTGCGCGCCTTCTTCCTCGGCGACCAGGACCAGGAGCAGAACGAGATCTCCTGGATCGAGCACGACGACGTGACGCCGCTGCTGCACGCCTTCCCCGGCCTCGAGGTGCTGGGCATACGCGGCGGCACGGGCCTGCGCTTCCCCTCCCTGCGCCACGACGCGCTGCACACGCTGATAGTCGAGACCGGCGGGCTGCCCCGCGAAGTGGTGCGGGGCATCGGCGAGAGCGACCTGCCCGCCCTGGAGCACCTCGAACTGTGGCTGGGCGACCCGAACTACGGCGGCGACACCGGGGTGGCGGACCTGGCGCCCGTCCTGAGCGGCGAGCGGCTGCCGCGCCTGCGTCACCTCGGCATCCAGAACAGCCCGATCCAGGACGAGATCGCCCCAGCGGTGGTGGCCGCACCGATCCTCGCGCGGCTCTCCTCGCTGAGCCTGTCCATGGGCGTACTCACCGACACCGGCGGCGAGGCGCTGCTCAAGGGACGCGCGGCCCTGTCCCACCTGCGGCGTCTCGACCTGCACTTCCACTTCCTCTCCGACGCGATGACCGCGGCTCTTCCTGAGGCGTTCCCGGGTGTCCGGGTGGACGTGTCCGAGCAGACGAAGCCGGACGAGTACCGGGGCGAGACCTACCGCTATGTCGCCGTCGCCGAGTAGCGGCCGCGCCACCCGGTTCGCGGTGGTGGGGAATCCGGCCAACCGCCGGGTGACGCTGTTCGCCGACGCCGTACGGGCCGCCGGCCTGCCGGCGCCGAGGGTGCTGCCGTGGGCCGACGTGCTGCGCGCGGGCGCGTCGTTCCGTGCGGGGGAGACCGTGCGCATCGACTCGCCCGGCGAGGACGCCGAGGCCGACCGGCTGCTGCGCGGTACGGCCGACGGGGCCCGGGTCGAGGGCACCGCCCGCTGGTACCGGGCCTTCACCGCGGCGGTGGACGGCATCGGCCGCGCCGCCCGGGAGGCGGGCGCCCGGTTGCTCGACGACCCGGGCGAACTGGCCGTGCTGTTCGACAAGCGGCTGTGTCACGGTGTGACGGCGGCCGCGGGCGTCACCGTGCCCGCGTCGCCCACCTCGGGGCCGCGGGCTCCCCGACCCTCCTGCTGGGAGGAGGTGCGCGGGCTGCTGGACGGCGCCGGCCTGCGACGGGCCTTCCTCAAGCCCGCGCACGGCTCGTCCGCGTCCGGCGTCGTGGCCTGGGCACGCGGCCCCGGGGGGCGCATGCAGGCCGTCACCTCCGCCGAACAGGACGGAGACGGAAGGCTGTTCAACTCGCTACGGGTGCGGACGCTGCGCACCGAGCGGGAGATCGCCCGCCTGGTCGATGTCCTCGCCCCGGACGGCCTCCACCTCGAGCAGTGGCTGCCCAAGGCCGCGCAGCACGGCCGGGCGGCGGACCTGCGGGTGGTGGTCGTCGGTGGACGCGCCACCCACGCGGTCGTCCGCACCAGTCGGCACCCGATGACGAACCTGCACCTCGGCGGGCGGCGCGGCGACCTGGCCCGCGCCCGCACGGCCGTCGAGGCTGCCGGCGGACGCTGGCGGGACGCGCTGGAGACCTGCGAGCGGGCCGCGGCCTGCTTCCCGCGCACCCTGTGCGTGGGCGTCGACCTGCTCCCGCGCACCGGCTGGCACCGCTTCGCCGTCGGCGAGGTCAACGCCTTCGGTGACCTGCTCCCCGGCCTCACCGGGTTCCCCGGCGGCGGCGCGGAGGGGCTGGACGCCTACGCGGCGCAGGTCGCCGCCGTCCGGCGCGAGGAGGCCGCCGATGCCGCCGCCTGACACCGGATCGCCGGACGCCGCGCCGCGCGACGCCGCGCCGCCGCCCGGCGGCGGCCCACCCGACATGAACGACGTGGTCGGCAGCCACAACCTGCTGCTCGTCACACTCGACACCCTGCGGTACGACGTCGCCGCCGAACTCGCCGCCTCAGGCCGCCTGCCGCACCTCGCCCGCCATCTGCCCGGCGGCCGGTGGGAGAAGCGGCACGCCCCCGGCAGCTTCACCTACGCCTCCCATCAGGCCATCTTCGCGGGATTCCTGCCCACTCCCGCGACGCCGGGCCCGCACCCGCGCCTGTTCGCCGCCGCCTTCGCCGGCAGCGAGACCACCGCACCGCACACCTGGGTCCACGACGCGCCCGACCTGGTCTCCGGACTCGCCCGGGCCGGCTACCGCACGGCGTGCATCGGCGGCACGGGATTCTTCAACAAGCGCGGCGCCCTGGGTTCGGTCCTGCCCGGCCTCTTCCAGGAGAGCCACTGGGAACCGGAGTTCGGCGTCGCCTCGCCCACCTCCTTCGAGGCGCAGGTCCAGCGGGCCGAGCGGATCGCCGCCGCCGTACCGGCGGACCGGCGACTGTTCCTCTTCGTCAACGTCGCGGCCCTCCACCAGCCGAACTGGTTCCACCTCCCCGGCGGCACAGCCGAGTCGGGCGACTCGCGCGAGAGCCACGCCGCCGCCCTGGAGTACGTCGACCGCCACATCGGACGGCTCTTCGCCGCCGTGCGCCGCCGCGGCCGGTGCTTCGCCATCGTCTGCTCCGACCACGGCACGGCCTACGGCGACGACGGCTGGACCGGCCACCGGCTCGGCCACGAGGTCGTCTGGACCGTCCCCTACGCCCACTTCTTCCTGGAACCCTGATGCTCACCACCGGCACGCCCACCCCGGCCCCCGGCCTCCGCGCCGACACCCCACCCGACCCCGTACGGCCGTACACGAGCTACGTCTACGCCTACCCGCACAAGACCGCCTACGGCCGGCTGGACCCCCGCCCCGCGCTGCACGCGGAGTGGGCCGACGAGCCGGTCGACGCCCTCTCCCTCTACCTGCACATCCCCTTCTGCGAGGTGCGCTGCGGCTTCTGCAACCTCTTCACCCGGATCGGCGCCCCCGACGGCCTGACCAACGCCTACCTGGACGCGCTGGAGCGGCAGGCCGGTGCGGTGCGCGAGGCGCTGGGCGACCGGCCGGTCCGGTTCGCCGCCGCCGCGTTCGGCGGCGGCACGCCCACCTTCCTCACCGCCGCCGAACTGGACCGGCTCTGCGACCTCGCCGAGCGCCGTACGGGCGTCCGCCTGGCCGATCCGGACGTGCCGCTCTCCGTGGAGGCCTCCCCCTCGACCGTCACCGCGGACCGGCTGGCCGTGCTGGAGGCGCGCGGCACCACTCGCCTGTCCCTCGGGGTGCAGAGCTTCGACCCGTCCGAGGCCCGGGCAGCCGTACGGCCCCAGCGGCGTGCCGACGTGGACGCGGCGCTGGAGCGGATACGCCGCACCCGCATCCCCGTGCTCAACATCGACCTGATCTACGGCATCGACGGGCAGACCGAGCAGAGCTGGACGCACTCGCTGGACGCCGCGCTCGCCTGGCGGCCCGAGGAGCTGTACCTCTACCCCTTGTACGTGCGCCCCCTCACCGGCCTCGGCCGCGCCGGGCGCGCCGGGGAGACGGACCCGGAGTGGGACGAGCGCCGGCTGCGCCTGTACCGGCACGGCCGGGACCACCTCCTCGCCCACGGATACCAACAGGTCTCGATGCGGATGTTCCGCCGCGCCGACGCCCCGGACACGGGGACCGGCGACCACGCCTGCCAGACAGACGGCATGGTCGGCCTCGGCTGCGGTGCCCGGTCCTACACCTCCGGCCTGCACTACTCCTTCGACTACGCGGTCGACATGCGGGAGATCCGCACCCTGGTCGACGACTACGTGGGGCGCCGCGCCGCCGACTTCGCGTACGCCGAGTACGGCCGGCGCATCGACGAGGACGAGGCGCGCCGCCGTCACCTCCTCCAGTCGCTGCTGCAGGCCGACGGACTGCACCTGCCCGCCTACGCCGAGCGGTTCGGGGCACCGCCGCACGACCACTTCCCCCGCGAACTGGCCGCGTTCGCCGCCCGCGGCTGGCTGGACGACACGGCACCGGTGACGCGGCTGCGGCTGTCCGCCGAGGGTCTGGCCCACTCCGACGCGCTCGGTCCGATGCTCTTCTCACCCGCCGTCCGCGCGGCCATGGCCGCCTACTCCGCCAAGTGACCGCGGAGCCGTCCATGGATCTGACGCTGCTCTACCGGGGCCCGCTCGCCTCGTGCGACTACGACTGCCCCTACTGCCCGTTCGCCAAGCGGCGCGACAGCCGCGCCCAGCTCGACGCCGACCGCGCCGCCCTGGAACGGTTCACCGCCTGGGCGGCGGCCCAGGACGGCGACCGGCTCTCGGTGCTGTTCACCCCGTGGGGCGAGGGTCTGGTGCGCTCCTGGTACCGGCGCGCCCTGGTCGCCCTCTCCCGGATGCCGCACGTGGCCCGGGTGGCGATCCAGACCAACCTCAGCTGCCGCACCGGATGGCTCGACGACGCCGACCCGGCCACCCTCGCCCTGTGGTGCACCTACCACCCCGGCCAGACCCCGTACGACCGGTTCCTGGCCAGGTGCCGCGAACTCGCGGCGCGCGGAGTCCGGTTCAGTGTCGGCGTCGTCGGCCTGCCCGCGCACCTGCCGCACGCGCGCCGGCTCCGCGCGGACCTGCCCGGCCACGTCTACCTGTGGGTCAACGCCGCCGAAGGACACACCTACACCGACGCGGAGGCCGCCGTGTGGACGGGGATCGACCCGCTCTTCGGCTACAGCCGCACCCCGCACCGCAGCGCCGGACTGCCCTGCCGTACGGGCGAGTCGGTCGTCTCCGTGGACGGCGAGGGCACCGTGCGCCGCTGCCACTTCGTGCCCGACGTCCTCGGCAACCTCTACGACGGCACCTACCGCGCCGCGCTCCGCCCCCGCACCTGCCCGCTGGCCGTCTGCGACTGCCACATCGGCTACGTCCACCTCGCCTCCCTCCCCCTGTACGACACCTTCGCCGGCGGCGTCCTCGAACGCGTCCCCACCCCGGCGGCTCTCACCCTCCCGCCCCGCGCCCCCGGAGCCGCCCGATGACCCGCACGTCCTTCGCCTTCCGCCGCAGCGGCGCCGTCGCCCTCCTGCTCCTCGCGGCGACCGGGTGCAGCCTCGGCCTGTCCCTCCCGACCGAGCCCGTGACGGCGGACCAGGCGGTGGGCCGGTGGAAGGCAGCCGACTGCAAAGCCTCGCTGGACGTCGCGCGTGACGGCGTCGTGCTGTTCGCGAACTTCCCGTACAAGGACGTGTGGAGCGACGACGACCGCGTACACCGCATGTCCGGGGAGGGCACGTGGACGCTCGACGAAGACCTGGACGGTTCGCCGACCTTCGACTTCAAGGTCGACCGGGGAACCCGGCCCCTGCAGTTCGCCGTCCGGGACGACGACGGAGAGCTGGTGATGCTCCACCTCGTCGGCGACCCGGACAACTGGGACGAGCGGTGCGTCTTCACGCGGCGCGGCGACCTGCCGACGGGTGACGGTGCCGGTGACGGACCCGTCCGGTAGGTACCGCGGACCTCGCCGGACGACCGGTAACCATCTATACTGGTTACATGCATGCCGTCGGCGCAGGACTCACGCTCCGGACCCCCGAAGGAATGCCGTATCTCTTCGACCCCGGGGCTCTGTGCCTGGAACTGCTGCCCACCGGCGGCCCGGGTGCGTTCGCCCGCTGGGAGGTGCTGCACCGGCCGGAGGACCTGGCCGCCTGGGCGGCCCGCAGCAGGCTCACGCCCCCACCCGCGCCCGACGGCCTCACCGACGGCGACGTCACCGCCGCCCGCGCCCTCCGCAACGCACTCCTGCGGCTCGCCCAGGCCCGCGCCCACGGCCGAGCGGCGCCGCCCGCCGACCTGGAGACCGTCAACGCCGCGGCCGCCGCACCGCCACTCGCCCCCGCCCTGGCCGGGGACGGCACGCGCCGCTGGGCCGCCCCCGTCACCGGCGAGGCCCTGCTGTCCACCGTCGCCCGCGACGCCGTCGACCTGCTCTCCGGCCCGCACGCCGACCGCATCCGCGAGTGCGGGGCCGGCGACTGCTTCCTTCTGTTCGTCGACACCTCACGGCCCGGCCGCCGCCGCTGGTGCTCGATGCGCAACTGCGGCAACCGCCACAAGGTGCGGGCTCACCGCGCCCGCCACGACGAGGAGTGAGCACCATGCCCACCGGACTCACCCGGGACGCCGGCTGGCAGATCGGCGTCTCGAAGACCCTCCCCCTGCCGCCGGAGGCGGTGTGGGACTTCCTCACCTGCGACGAGGGCCTCGCCCTCTGGCTGGGCCCGGGCGCGCGGCTGCCCCGCGACAAGGGTGCGGCCTACGAGACACCCGACGGCGTCCGCGGCGAACTGCGCAGCCTCCGGCCCGCCGACCGGGTCCGCCTCACCTGGCGCCCGCCCGGCTGGGCACACGACACCACCCTCCAGGTCGCCGTCTCGCCCGCCCCCGGCACGGCCGGCGCCCGCACGGTGCTCCGCTTCCACCAGGAGCACCTCGCCGACGCGGTCGAACGCGAACGGCAGCGCGCCCACTGGCGCTCCGTGATGGACGCCGTCACCGACGCCCTCACCGGCTGAACCGGTTCCCCGGAACGGCGACGGCCCGCCGCACGGACGCGTGCGGCGGGCCGTTCAGGAGCCGTGCGGTGTCACTCGTACTGCCACAGCGGCGCGTACGAGGTACCGGACAGCCGCAGGCCGAGCCCCGCCTCGGGCACGGAGCCGCCGAGCACCGCCGGGCCGAACGACCGCACCCCGTCGGTCGTCAGGCCCGCCGGGCTGCCGGGGAAGGACCAGACGGCGCCGCTGCCGTCGTTCTCGTCCGGCGCCGTGACGGCCAGGTCCGCGAAGCCGTCGCCGTCGAAGTCCCGCAGCCGCACCGCACCCCCGAACCGGTCGCCGGCCTCCGCCGCCCCGGGCACACCGGCGAAGCTCTGGCTCATCGCCTGCGCCCCCTGGCCGCTCAGGCCCTTCGGCCCGCCCTTGAGCACGACGAACGAGCCTGCGGAGTCCAGGTCGCCGATGTCCTCGTACGGCACCCCCGCCGCGAGGTCGGCGAAACCGTCGCCGTCCACGTCGCCGGCGGTCAGGGTGCCGCCGAACTGGTCCTCCTCCTCGTTCGCGCCGGGCACGCCCGGGGTCGCCTGGGTGAAGGACGCAGTGCGCGCGCCCGGCCCGTCGGGACCGCCGTACATCACCTTCACGGTGCCGGAGTCCCAGGGCAGGTTCTCCACCACACCGCCCGGCACCTCGCGATAGGCCAGGTCGCCGTAGCCGTCACCGTCGAAGTCGGCGACGTCGCCCGTCGCTCCCTTGGGGAGCCGCCGCTCATACGTCAGCCCGCCCGGCCCGCCCGAGAAGAGCTCGCCCGGTTCGGCCATCTCCTCGAACGAACGGAAGGCCGCCACGTCGTCGGCACCGTCGCCGTTCATGTCCCCCGCGACGATGCTGAGCGCGCCCTCCAGCTCCACCTGCTGCTCGCGCGCCCACCGCCCGTCCCGGCCGAACGGGCCGTGCAGCACGCTGTAGCCGTCCCCGGCACGGTAGGTCAGCAGGTCGGCGTGGCCGTCGCCGTCGAAGTCGCCGCCCGTCAGGTGGGTGCCGACGCCCCAGTCACCCTCCTCCGCGGCGATCAGCACCGCGCCCTCGCCGGTGACACCGTCCGAAGACCCCCAGAGCAGGGTCACCGAGCCGCCCCCGCGCTCGCTGGTCTCCCCCGTGCTCGAAACGGCGAGGTCGGTGTACCCGTCGCCGTCCAGGTCGCGCGCTTCGAGAACCGCGCCGAACCAGTCGCCCGTCTCCGGTTCGCCGGGGACACCGGGCGTGGCCTGGTCGATCACCGTCGCCGTGGCCGGGTCCGGGCCCGTGGCCGACCCGTACACCACGGCGACGTACCCGGTGTTCTCCGCGTGACGAAGGGCCGCCACAGCGAGGTCCTCGAAGCCGTCCCCGTTGAAGTCCTCGCGCACCTCCCGGGACGGTGCGGACCCCGTCGCGGGGACCGAGGGGCCCGGATCGGCCGCAGGCCCCCCGGGCCGGGCGGGCGCGGCCTGCGCCGGCTGAAAGCCGGCTGTGACGGCCAGTACCGCGACGGCGCACGCGAGGCCGCGCGCGGCGGTGTGACGACGGGACATGCGTTCTCCTCGGAGTCGGGGCCCGGCTGGTCAGTCCGGGCGTGTGCCCATCCGTAACCACCTGGACCCACGACGGCCCGCCCCGGTTGTACGCCGCCCACCCGCCCCGCCCGAACCGTCACACCCCCTTCACGCCTCCACCCCTGGGGTGGCCGCGCATTAGTGGTGCCAAGCGTGTCCGCCCGTGTTGCGGATGAACCGCTGCAACACCTTGAGGGTGGTCAGGTACTCCTCGTCGGAGATCCCCGCGTGCCGTTCCGCCCAGAGTTCGCCCTGCAGGGCGGCGGCCTTGTCGAAGAACGTCCGGCCCTCAGCCGTGATGCTCAGCTGCCCCTCCGCATCCTCCGTGATCCAGCCCTGGGTGATGATCGTGTCGATCTCCGAGTCCATGGCCTCCCGGCCGGTGTCGAGGTACCCCCGGAGGAGGCTGGACACCTCGTCACGAGTCTTGGCGGCTTCGGCGTTCGCCACCTGCGCGAGGGCCCACCACTGCGGCTGGGTGATGCCGATCCCGGCCAGAGCGGCCCGGGTGCGCGCGATGACGGCCTTGTGGGCCGCCCAACTCCAGTAGCCGATGGGCTGCTTGATCAGGTCGGTGTCGCTGTGTGAGTACTCCATGAGACGACCGTAGAAGTTCAACATGACTTCAAATCAAGCCTCACTTCCTCACCCTTCCCAGCGACGCGAGGGCAGGGCCACGCCCCGACCCCCGTCCCCTCCCTCTCAAGGGCGCGGGGGTGGGCGGGGAGCCGCGACGGACGTGAGGGGGCGTGGGCGGAGGGCAGGGCCGATGCGCCCGGAAACACTTGCCCGTGATGTGTGGGCCGCGAAATGAAGGTCCAACCTCCGACATCGCCGAGAACGCGGCCCGTAAATCATGGGTTTCCGGGTCGTCGGCCCGGACCGCAGCCCACGCCCCCGACCCACACCCACACTCACCAGCCACCGCGAACAGCCCCAAACGGCCCCGGCGTCAGCCCCGCCCCGGT
Organism: Streptomyces sp. CNS606; assembly: GCF_000426325.1. Taxonomy (NCBI): domain Bacteria; kingdom Bacillati; phylum Actinomycetota; class Actinomycetes; order Kitasatosporales; family Streptomycetaceae; genus Streptomyces; species Streptomyces sp. CNS606. The sequence goes on along the minus strand of NZ_AUFD01000021.1, from coordinate 5,837 downwards.
CCCCGCCGCCCCTCGCCGCAGGCCGCGAGCGGCTCCGCCCCCGCCCCCGCCGCCTGCCGCGCGGCCCTTGCCCCCGCCCCCGCACCGCGCACCTCGCGCAGCGCCCGCCGCCCCCGGCGGGCGGCCCGCAGCGCGTCCCAGGTGAGCAGAGCCAGCGCGGCCCACACCAGCAGGAAGCCGGTCAGCCGCTCCGGCGGCATCGGCTCATGGAACACGGTCACCCCGAGTACGAACATGAACGCTGGCGCCGTGTACTGCAGCAGCCCGATCGTGGACAGCGGCAGCCGAACGGCCGCGTTGCCGAAGAGGATCAGCGGCACGGCGGTGGCCAGTCCGGACAGTGCGAGGAGCGCGGCGTGGCCGGGGCCCTCCGTGGTGAAGCTGGCCTGGCCTTGTGCGGCGAGGTAGATCAGGAAGCCGAGCGCGGGCAGGAACTGCAGGGCCGTCTCGGCGCTGAAGCTCTCCACTCCCTCCAGTTTCACGTGCTTCTTGACCAGCCCGTAGGTGGCGAAGCTGAACGCCATGGTGATGGACAGCCACGGCACCTGGCCGTAGCCGACGGAGAGCGCGCCCACGGCGATCGCGCCGATGCCGACGGCCGTCCACTGCGCGGGACGCAGGCGTTCACGGAGCAGGAGGACGCCGAAGGCGATGGAGACCAGCGGGTTGATGAAGTAGCCCAGCGAGGCCTCCAGGACGCGCTCCTGGGTGACCGACCAGATGAACATGCCCCAGTTCAGGGAGATGAAGATCGCGGCGAGCAGCAGCAGTCCCAGCGTGCGGGGCTGCCGCACCAGGGCGCGTATCCACGTCCAGCGGCGCAGCGCGGCGAGCAGCAGCAGCGCGGTGGGCAGCGACCACACCATGCGGTGCGCGAGCACTTCCGTCGCGCCGGTGGACTTGAGGAGGTGCCAGTAGAGCGGAAGGAGCCCCCACAGGCCGTACGCGGCGATTCCGTAGACCAGACCGCCGCGGGTCTCGCTCGACGACGACATGGGGCACACCTCCGGGAGAAACGATTCGTCGAAGGTAACGCCGAGGGACCCCGCCTGTCATTCCCGTTTTCGCGTAACGGTCATGACACGCGGGGTCCCGTCGAGACTGCGGAGCTGCGGCCCGCCGGCCGGGTCAGCCGACGACCGTCCAGGTGTCCCTGCCGGAGAGCAGCGCACCGAGGTCGCCCTTGCCGTTCTGCTCGACGGCGGCCTCCAACTGCTCCTCCATCTCCTGTTCGTAGACCGGCCGGCGCACGTTGCGGAGCACGCCGATCGGTGTGTGGTGCAGCGTGTCCGGATCGGCCAGCCGGGAGAGGGCGAAGGCCGTGGTGGGCGACTCGGCGTGCGCGTCGTGCACCAGCACGCCGTCCGTTCCCGCCTCGGTGACGTCCACGATCCGCAGGTCGCCGGTCGCCGGGTCGCGCACGACGCCCTTCGCGCCGAGGCCGTCCTCCGCCGGGGTGCCGAAACGGATCGGCTGTCCGTGCTCGAGCCGGACCACCGCCTCCAGGGCCTGCTTCTTGTCCTTCAGTACCTCGAAGGCGCCGTCGTTGAAGATGTTGCAGTTCTGGTAGATCTCCACCAGTGCGGTGCCCGGGTGGTCGGCGGCCTGCCGCAGCACCTCGGTGAGGTGCTTGCGGTCTGAGTCGACCGTGCGGGCCACGAACGACGCCTCGGCGCCGATCGCCAGCGACACCGGGTTGAACGGCGCCTCGAGCGAGCCCATAGGGGTGGACTTGGTGATCTTCCCGGCCTCGGAGGTCGGGCTGTACTGCCCCTTGGTCAGACCGTAGATCCGGTTGTTGAACAGCAGGATCTTGAGGTTCACGTTGCGGCGCAGCGCGTGGATGAGGTGGTTGCCGCCGATGGACAGCGCGTCGCCGTCACCGGTGACGACCCAGACCGACAGGTCGCGCCGCGCGGCCGCGAGACCGGTGGCGATGGCCGGAGCGCGGCCGTGGATGGAGTGCATCCCGTAGGTGTTCATGTAGTACGGGAAGCGCGAGGAGCAGCCGATGCCGGAGACGAAGCAGATGTTCTCCTTCGCCAGCCCCAGCTCCGGCATGAATCCCTGTACGGCGGCGAGCACGGCGTAGTCACCGCAGCCGGGGCACCAGCGGACCTCCTGGTCGGACTTGAAGTCCTTCATGGACTGCTTGGCCTCGGCCTTCGGCACCAGGGAGAGCAGGGGGTTTCCGGGGTGGCTCCCCTGGTGGTTCTCCCCGGCCTCCGGGGCCGCGGTGAGCTGCTGCTCAGGCATTTCCGATGGCCTCCTTGAAGACGTCCGCCAGCTGTTCGGCCTTGAAGGGCAGGCCGCGGACCTGGGTGTAGGACTGCGCGTCGACCAGGTACTTCGCGCGGAGCAGGGCGGTGAGCTGGCCGAGGTTCATCTCGGGGACGATCACCTTGTCGTACCGGCGCAAGACCTCGCCGAGGTTCTTCGGGAAGGGGTTGAGGTACCGCAGGTGGGCCTGCGCGATCCGGCCCTCGTCCCGCCGCACGCGCCGCACGCCGGCGGTGATGGGGCCGTACGTCGAGCCCCAGCCGAGCACCAGCACGCGCGCCGGGCCGTCGGTGGCGTCGGTCGTCGGGTCGTCCACGACCAGGTCGGGGACCTCGACGCCGTCCACCTTGGCCTGGCGGGTGCGCACCATGCGGTCGTGGTTCTCGGGGTCGTAGGAGATGTTGCCGGAGCCGTCGGCCTTCTCGATGCCGCCGATCCGGTGCTCCAGGCCGGGCGTGCCGGGCACCGCCCAGGGGCGGGCGAGCGTGTGCGGGTCGCGCTTGTACGGCCAGAACACCTCGGTGCCGTCCGCCAGTTCGTGGTTCGGCGTGGTGGCGAACTGGGTGCGCAGGTCCGGGAGCTCGTCCGGCTCCGGCACCCGCCACGGCTCGGAGCCGTTGGCGAGGTAGCCGTCGGACAGCAGGAAGACCGGGGTCCGGTAGGTCAGCGCGATGCGCGCCGCGTCCAGCGCCGCGGTGAAGCAGTCGGCCGGGGTCGCAGGGGCGACGATCGGCACCGGCGCCTCGCCGTTCCGCCCGTACATCGCCTGGAGCAGGTCGGCCTGCTCGGTCTTGGTCGGCAGACCCGTCGAGGGCCCGCCGCGCTGCACGTCCACGATCAGCAGCGGCAGCTCCAGCGACACCGCGAGGCCGATCGTCTCGGACTTCAGCGCCACGCCGGGGCCGGAGGTGGTGGTCACGCCCAGCGAACCGCCGAAGGCCGCACCCAGGGCCGCGCCGATCGCGGCGATCTCGTCCTCGGCCTGGAAGGTGCGCACGCCGAAGTTCTTGTGCTTGGACAGCTCGTGCAGCAGGTCCGAGGCCGGAGTGATGGGGTACGAGCCCAGGAACAGCGGGAGGTCCGCCTGCTGAGACGCGGCGACCAGTCCGTAGGACAGCGCCAGGTTCCCGGAGATGTTCCGGTAGGTGCCGGCGGGGAACGCCGAGGTGGCCGGGGCCACCTCGTAGGAGACCGCGAAGTCCTCGGTGGTCTCGCCGAAGTTCCAGCCCGCGCGGAAGGCGGCGACGTTCGCCTCCGCCAGATCCGGCCGCTTGGCGAACTTGGTGCGCAGGAACTTCTCGGTCGACTCCGTCGGCCGGTTGTACATCCAGGACAGCAGCCCGAGCGCGAACATGTTCTTCGAGCGACCGGCGTCCTTGCGCGACAGGTCGTAGCTCTTCAGCGCCTCGACGGTGAGCGTGGTCAGCGGCACCGGGTGCACGCTGTACCCGTCCATCGAGCCGTCCTCCAGCGGCGAGGCCTCGTAGCCGACCTTGGCCATCGCGCGCTTGGTGAACTCGTCGGTGTTGACGATCACCTCCGCGCCGCGCGGCACGTCGCCGAGGTTCGCCTTCAGCGCCGCCGGGTTCATCGCGACCAGCACGTTCGGCGCGTCGCCCGGGGTGAGGATGTCGTGGTCCGCGAAGTGCAGCTGGAAGCTGGAGACGCCCGGCAGGGTGCCGGCGGGGGCGCGGATCTCGGCGGGGAAGTTCGGGAGCGTGGAGAGGTCGTTGCCGAACGAGGCGGTCTCCGAGGTGAACCGGTCACCCGTGAGCTGCATGCCGTCGCCGGAGTCACCCGCGAACCGGATGATCACCCGGTCCAGTCGGCGGACCTCCTTCACGGTCTCCGCCCCGGCCGGGGACGGCTGTCCGGCGCCGGTCTCTGCGCCGGCTGGACTGTTGACCTGACTGGTCACGGATTCGGACCTCCCTCGAGGCTGCGGCTCGTCGACATCGTACGTGGGTAAGGTTCGCCTTCCTTGCCCCGGCCACATAGTGGAACGGATTCTGAGACAAACAACAGATTCACCGGGGACGGGATTCCCCAGCGCCCTTTCTGACCTAGGAATTCAGGTAACGGAGAACCGCCAGCACCCTCCGGTGATCTCCGTCACTCGGGGAGAGTCCGAGCTTCATGAAGATGTTGCTGACGTGCTTCTCCACCGCGCCGTGGCTGACGACGAGCTGCGCGGCGACCGCCGAGTTCGTCCGCCCCTCCGCCATCAGGCCCAGCACCTCGCGCTCCCGCGGCGTCAGCCCGGCCAGCGCGTCCTGCTTGCGGCTGCGGCCCAGGAGCTGCGCCACCACCTCCGGGTCCAGCGCCGTGCCGCCCCGCGCCACCCGGACGACCGCGTCGACGAACTCGCGGACGTCCGCCACCCGGTCCTTCAGCAGATAGCCCACCCCGTGACTGGAGCCGGCCAGCAGCTCGGTCGCGTACTGCTCCTCCACGTACTGCGACAGCACCAGCACCCCCAGGTCCGGGTACGCCCGGCGCAGCGCCACCGCCGCCCGCACCCCCTCGTCGGTGTGCGTCGGCGGCATCCGCACGTCCGCCACCACCACGTCCGGCAGCCCGCCGGACCCGCTCCCGCCCCCCGAATCGTCCGAGGCCAGCTCGTCGATCGTCTTGACCAGCGCTTCCGCGTCGCCGACGCCCGCGACCACCTCGTGGCCACGGTCGGTGAGCAGTCGGGTCAGCCCCTCCCGCAGCAGCACCGAGTCCTCGGCGATGACGACACGCACCCTGTCCTCCATATGGCTCCCCGGCCCCCACCCGCGCCGGGCGCATCCCGGCGGTTCCAGTATCCCAGCGGGCCTCCTCGCCGGGGGGACGCCGTCGTGCTCCGGAAGGGTTGCGCACGCGGGCCGTACGAGGGCGCGGACCACGCGTTCCCGCAGGGCGCCTCAGCGGGGCGCCGGGTCCGGGTCCGGGTCCCGCCAGGGCAGCTCGGCGGTGACGGTGGTCGGTCCGCCCGCGGGGGAGTCGACGACGAGCAGTCCGTCGACGGCGTCCAGCCGTTCCGCCAGCCCCGCCAGTCCCGACCCGGGGGACGCCTGTGCGCCGCCCCTGCCGTCGTCGGTCACCTGGAGCAGCAGCCGGTCCGCCGTGCACCACACGTCGACGACCGCGTGCTCGGCGCCGGCGTGCTTTCCGATGTTCTGCAGAAGTTCCGACACTGTGAAGTAGGTGATCCCCTCGATCGCCGGAGCGGGGCGGGCCGTACCGAGGTCCACCGTGAGGGTGACGGGGACGGTGCAGCGTCGGGAGAGGGTGGTGAGGGCGGGGCCGAGGCCGCGGTCGGTGAGGATGGCGGGGTGGATGCCGCGGGCGAGGTCGCGCAGCTCCTGGAGGGCGAGTTTCACTTCGCCGTGTGCGTCGCCGACCATTTTCGCCGCGGCTTCGGGGTCCTCCAGGAGTTTCTCCTTGGCGAGGCCGAGTTCCATGGCGAGGGAGACCAGGCGGGCCTGGGCGCCGTCGTGCAGGTCGCGTTCGATGCGGCGCAGGTCGGCGGCGGCGGTGTCGACCACCACCCCCCGGTCCGACTCCAGTTC